>NZ_CAJCKS010000009.1:0-57964 GCF_903970985.1 Pantoea sp. ME81
CCTGTCTCGGTATATTGCTATGTCACGCCAGTGCCGTTCATTCGGTCAGCGTGCTTTACTCCGCCCCACGACCCCCGTGATCTCCACCAGGGCGTACACGCTTGCCCTCCACGACGGTCTTCCGATCGCCGGTTTGCCCCGGCGCAGATTAATAAATTGCTGCTGCATCGAGGTAAACAGGAAGCGCGCATCGCGTTCGCTATCCGCCGCGACCACGTTGACGCACACCATGGCATAAGGTTTCGCCAGACGCGCAGAAGGCTTGAATTTCTCACGATAGAGATGCAAAGCCTGGAACAACAGGTCCGGTGCAAAGTGGGAAGCAAAGGCGAACGGCAAGCCGAGCTGTGCAGCCAGTTGTGCGCTGTAGAGGCTGGAACCCAATAACCAGACTGGAATTTTTAAGCCTAAACCCGGTACCGGTTGTACCGGAGGATGCTCACCCTCTTCGGCATCAAACCAACGAATCAGTTCTGCTACATCTTCCGGGAAGCTATCCGCCTGGGCGCTGGAGAGATGGCGGCGCAGTGCGAGCATGGTGCGCTGGTCAGAACCTGGCGCACGGCCCAGCCCTAAATCAATACGGCCAGGGTATAAGGATTCGAGCGTACCAAACTGTTCAGCGATCACCAGCGGTGCGTGGTTGGGCAGCATAATACCGCCAGATCCGAGGCGCAGAGTTTCGGTATTCGCGGCCAGATAGCCAATCAACACGGAGGTTGCCGCACTGGCGATACCGGTCATGTTGTGGTGCTCAGCGAGCCAGTAACGATGGAAACCAAGGGCTTCAGATTGACGCGCCAGCGCCAGCGAATTGTGGAAAGCTTCGCGCGCAGCAGAACCTTGCGGGATAGGTGCAAGATCCAGCACGGACAGGCGAACGTTTTTTTTCTCAGACATGGGCACTCCAGATAATGATGGCGCAGGTGTTATCAGACCTGCGCCAGTCAGTATTACGCATCATTACCCATATTAAAACTGCTATTAACAGCAGGAATATAGCCGGAATGTGCCTTTACCGTCCGCCTTCAAGCGCCATACCCGCCAAACGACGCCAGTAACCGTTGCATTCACTGCCGCGCGCCATCATCAGCGGCGCTTCACCGGCTTCGTTCGCACGGAAGCGAGCAACCTCTGTTAGCGTGGTTTCATCCTGCGGCGAGAGGCGTACGATGTCGATCCAGTTATGCATGCTGGCCAAATCGTTACCAAGGTTATAGCAGTAGCCGCTCATGGTCTGGATGCCATTCAACACAAACACCTGTTGGCCCTCCTGCGACAGCACGCGGCGGCCAGTGGGATAGTGAATACAGCAAGTCTGACAGTCATCTTTGGCGCGATTTTCGGAACGGGCGGTAAAGCAGCGTGCCGACAGCGCCAGCGGCAGATGGCCATAGCCCAATACCTCCACTTCGAACTTGTCGCGCAGGCCTGCGGCATCGCACTGCTGCAACAGTTGAATCAGCCAGTCGCGCGACATCTCGACCGGTAAACACCAGCGCGTCATACCCTCTTTGAGCAGCAGCTGTAGCGTTTGCGCGTTGTAGACGTTAAGCGTCGGCCCGGCGACAAACGGCAGCTTACGTTCGGCTGCCATGTTAACGGTGCCGATGTCGTTGGCTTCCAGCAAAAACTCACCGTTCTCCACATAGCGCCGCAGCTCTTTGACTTCCGAAGGCGACTGCAATAGCGCCAGCGTGCTGAACACGACCTGTTTACCGTGTTGTGCCAGGTGGCGTGCTAATTCCATCCATTGCTGGAATGAGGTTGCACGACGTTTACTGCATACCGCTTCGCCGAGGTAGATGATGTCAGCAGAGCTGACGGCAGCCTGCTGATAAAAGCGTTCCAGCGTTTCCGTTGGCCAGTACCACAGCACCGGCCCGATGGCATATTTCATAGCATCTCCTCACTGCCAGCTGCGGTGATAGGCACCGAGCGTGGTCTGGCTACCTTCAGAAAGTTCGCCCAACGCGCGCATCCAGGGTTCCTGCACCGCGAATTGCTCGGGCGAGGCCATGCAGCGATCAATCGCCTGGCGCCACACTTTTGCTACTTGCGCCACATAAGCCGGACTGCGCTGGCGGCCTTCAATTTTTACCGAAGCGATATTGGCGCGAAGCAACTCCGGCAACAGCGATAAGGTATTCAGGCTGGTGGGTTCTTCCAGCACGTGATAGCGCTGGTCATCCACTTCATATCGCCCTTTACACAGCGTGGGATAACCGGCGCTCTCATCGGCGCTGTAACGATCAATCAGCACTTCATTGAGGCGCGATTCCATCCCTTGTGGCGTTTGCTGCCAGCGCACGAATTTTGCCGGTGAGCAGGCTCCTGCACTGTTCGGTGATTCCCCCGTTAGCCAGGATGAGAGATAACAGCGACCTTCGGCCATAATGCACAGGCTGCCAAAGGCAAACACTTCGAGTGGCACCGGTGTTTCACGCGCCAGCTGTTTAACCTGATGCATCGACAGTACGCGCGGCAACACCACGCGGCTGAGATCGAAATGGCGATGGTAAAAGTGGATGGCCTGCAAATTTGTGGCCGAAGCTTGCACGGAAAGGTGGCGTTCCACCTGCGGATAACGCTGCGCGGCATACTCCAGCGTAGCGATATCGGCGAGAATCAAGGCATCTGCGCCGTTCTGCGCCGCCACATCAATGGCCGTTTGCCAGCGATTCATCCCATCAGGATGGGCAAAGGTATTGATGGCCACGTGCAGCTTGCGGCGATGCTGGTGCAGGAAGCGCGCCGCTTCTGCCAGCTTCTTGTCAGTAAAATTAAGGCCAGCAAAGTGGCGGGCATTGGTGTCATCTTTCAAACCGACATACACTGCATCGGCGCCATGCTCCACCGCCGATTTCAGCGCAGGTAAATTCCCCGCTGGACACAGCAGTTCCATACATTTCCTCCCCCGAATTCCGAAGCGTTAAAGTGTAGGGAAGGCGACAGGCGTGAATGTTGATTTAAGGCAGTGAAAGCGTCAGTCAGCATGCAGAGTGAAGATTATTTAATCAATTGTTCCGCAATTTCCTTGATCTCAGTGGAGGCGAGGGCGCCTGGATGTGGCAATATAGGTAAAATTTTCTGAAGGGATTGTTGATGATGTTTTCGCGCTTACGCGGCCTGATGGTGAAAAAAGGCCCAGAATTCCTTGCCTTACCTATTTCATTCACCCCATTCCCTGTAAAAAAAGTGGTTTTGCAACAACTCTTAAACTGGCAATTTCGTCATGCTTTGTCTGAAGGTGAGTTAGACTTTCTGGAAGGGCGTTTTCTGGGGATTGAGATTGCGGATGTAAATCTGCAGTGGATCACCACCTTGCAGAATGGGCGCCTGACCGTTTCACGCGACGCCGAGGCAGATGTCTGGTTCCGCGGTGAAGCCAACGACTTGTTGCTGGTGGCAGCACGCAAAGCAGACCCCGATATGTTGTTTTTTCAACGCCGTTTGGTGATTGAGGGCGACACGGAGCTGGGTTTGGAGGTGAAGAATTTGATGGATGCCATTGAACTGGATGCCATGCCTACGCCTTTGCGCACGGGGTTGCAGCAGCTGGCTGCCTTTATTGAGGCAGGAATGAAACAGGACGCGAAGGCCGCTGAGGCGCGCGCGGGGATCTCATGTTGATTCGTACTGAAATTGGTGTGGATGCGGCGGGCATCGACAGCTTATTGAAGCGTAGTTTTGCGACCTCCGCCGAGGCTGAACTGGTGCAGCAGCTGCGTGAAGATGGTTTATTAACGCTAGGTGTAGTGGCCACGGATGATGAAGGGCAGGTATTAGGTTATGCCGCCTTTAGCCCGGTGACCTTACAAGGTGAAGACCGCAATTGGGTGGCGCTGGCGCCTCTGGCGGTGGATGAATCCGTGCGCAAGCAGGGCATTGCCAAACAGCTGGTGTATGAAGGGCTCGATTCCCTGAACGAGTTCAGCTACAGCGCGGTGGTGGTCTTGGGCGATCCCGAATTCTACAACCCGTTGGGCTTCGAACCAGCTGCTCGTCATGGCCTGCACTGTCGCTGGTTGGGTAGCGAAGCGGCGTTTCAGGTGTATAAATTAGCGGATGATGCATTTACGGGCGCAGAAGGATTAATCGCTTTCTCCGAACCTTTTAATCGTTTCGATTAAACCACGCATTCAGGCATGAAGGCTGCTGCGATACCAGCAGCAGCTTTTGCGTGCGACTGAGTTGCTTCACCTGATATTCCAGGCGCGAAGCGGCTGCGCGATCGCCGGCATCACAGTTAAACACCAGCGTCAGCGGACCCTTGCCACGCAATGCGCGCGCACCTTTCCCGGATTGATGCTGCTGCAGGCGGCGATGAACATCTGTGGTAATGCCTGTATAAAGCATCCCGGCGGCGGTTTGCAGCATATAGAGCTGCCAGCCCTGTTGCATATGACTTTTCCTGTTCAATGGCTGTTGGGCAGTGTAGCGCGCTTAGGCTAGCCTCGCTATCTGCCACATGGAGTTGCATTGTGTCTGACCATTCTCATCTTATTCGTTTTCTTAAAAAACAGCGTGCGCTGTCATTATGTGCCAGCAATGGCGACGATCTGTGGTGTGCCAACTGCTTTTACGTGCTGGATGAAACACGAATGGCGTTTTGGTTGATGACCGAACCGGGTACGCGACACGGCATGTTAATGCAGGCCCAGCCGCGCGTCGCGGGCACAGTCAACGGCCAGCCAAAAACCGTGCTGTTAATCAAAGGCGTGCAGTACAGTGGCCGTATTCAGCAGCTTACTGGAGAGCGTGAAGCGCAGGCGCGGCATGCCTACCAGAAACGCTATCCGATTGCCCGCAAGGTTCAGGCACCCTTGTGGGAGATTATGTTGGATGAGCTGAAGATGACTGACAACGCGCTGGGCTTCGGCAAAAAAATCCTTTGGCAGCGCGATAAAACCGGCGAAAGTTAATTTTCCGCGCCCGATCAAACTTACGCTAACTTTGCGTAGCAGATTCCAATAACCTGAATAACACTATGGACTAACCGCCTCACTCCCCGGTGCGGCATTCGTTATTCTGTAGAATACGGATTCTGTTATGACCCAACTCGCATCTTCTGCACCAGCGGCGCGCTTCGCATGGTGGAAACCCTTTCTGTTCCTCGCCGTCGTCGTCATTGGCCTGTGGTACGTCAAATGGCAGCCCTATTACGGCAAAGCCTTCACGGCGGCTGAAACCCATTCAATCGGCAAATCCATTCTGGCGAATGCCGCGGACTCACCGTGGCGCGCGGCGCTGGATTACGCGATGGTTTACTTCCTCGCCGTCTGGAAAGCCGCAGTGCTGGGTGTGATTTTGGGATCGCTGGTACAGGTGCTGATCCCACGCAACTGGTTGCTGCGCCTGATGGGCAACTCGCGGTTTGGATCGACGCTGATCGGCACCGGTTTAGGCTTGCCGGGCATGATGTGCACCTGTTGTGCCGCGCCAGTGGCGGCGGGGTTGCGTCAGTCGCAGGTGTCGAGCGGGGCGGCGATGGCCTTTTGGCTGGCCAATCCGCTATTAAATCCCGCCACGTTAATCTTTATGGGATTTGTGCTGGGTTGGCACTTCGCGGCGATTCGGCTGGTGGCGGGCTTGATCATGGTGCTGGGCATTGCATCGCTGGTGCAGCGTAGCGTGCCGGATAACAGGGTCGCAGCGCCGCTGGTCACAACAGCAGGCAGTGAACAGCCATTCCTGACTCGCTGGCTGCGCGTGATGTGGCGGCTGTTCTGGAACACCATCCCGCTGTATATCGTTGCCGTGCTGTTATTGGGTGCTGCGCGAGTCTGGCTGTTCCCGCATGCCGATGGCGCAGTGGGCAACACGCTGTTTTGGGTGATGCTGATGGCGATAGCGGGCTGTTTGTTTGTCATTCCCACCGCTGCAGAAATTCCCATTGTACAGACCATGATGCTGGCGGGCATGGGGATCGCGCCTGCGCTGGCGTTGCTGGTAACCTTACCCGCCTTGAGTGTGCCATCGCTACTGATGCTGCACCGTGCCTTCCCGGCGCGCGCGCTGTGGATCGCGCTGATTGGCGTGGCGCTCAGCGGTATGATCCTCGGTACGATCGCCCTGTGGCTGACGTAAATACCAGATCTTCTGATTGCGGCTGCCGCGCCATAGCAGCCGCGCATCTTTCTCCGCTTCCACGAACCGCCCGTCGATCAGCACATCAATTTCATCCACCACTTCACGCTGTGCCGCGCTCAGTTCCGCCATCTCATAGCCGGTCCACAGCCAGATATCTTTGTCCGGGCATTCACGCCGCACGCGTTTCACCAGACGACGGATGTGCGGCACATTGTGCGGATGCAGGGGATCGCCGCCGCTGAGCGACAACCCCTGGCGCGGAATGCGCTGATCCTTGAGATCGGCAATCAGCTGCTCCTCCATCTCCAACGTGAACGGTACGCCGGAATCGAGCCGCCAGGTACTTTGGTTATAGCAGCCACGGCACTGATGTTCACAACCCGAGACAAACAACGTGCAGCGGGTGCCCGGCCCGTTGACGATATCGACGGCGTAATAGCGATGAAAACGCATCATCCCAGCTGTCCGGTATCCAGATGTTTAACGCGGCGCTGTACCTCTTCCTGCTTACCGGCATTGAACGGCCGCGCATCTGGGCTGCCCAGATAGCCACAAACACGGCGCGTGACGGAAACCCGTGCCGGATCGTGGTTACCACAGCACGGACAGGTAAAGCCTTTGCTGGTGCAACTGAATTCACCCGTAAAGCCGCATTCGTAGCACTCATCGATGGGCGTATTGGTGCCGTAATAGGGCACGCGGTGATAGCTGTAATCCCACACATCCTCCAGCGCCTTGAGGTTGTGTTGAATATTGGGGTATTCGCCGTAACAGATGAAGCCGCCATTGGCGATGGCCGGGTAGGGCGCTTCAAAGTCGATCTTGTCGTAGGGATTTACTATCTTTTCGACGTCGAGGTGGAAGCTGTTGGTGTAATAACCTTTGTCGGTGACGCCCGGCACCACACCAAATTCGGCGGCATCGAGCCGGCAGAAGCGATCGCAGAGATTCTCGCTTGGCGTGCTGTACAGGCTAAAACCGTAGCCGGTCTCGTCTTTCCACGCATCCACAGCAGCACGCAGTCGCTGCACAATCGCCACACCTTTTTCCCGCAGGTGCTGCGCATCATAAGGATGGACTTCATTGCCGCTCAGCGCGTTCAGCGTTTCATGCAGGCCGATGTAGCCGAGCGAGATCGAAGCGCGACCGTTGCGGAAAATCGTGCCGACTTCGTCATCAGCGTTCAAACGTACGCCACACGCGCCCTCCATGTAGAGAATCGGCGCTACGCGTGCTTTGGTTTTCTCCAGCCGGGCGATGCGCGTCATCAATGCCCGTTTAGCCAGTTCAAGCCGTTCATCCAGCAGCAGCCAGAAATGAGCTTCATTGCCTTTGGCTTCCAGTGCAATGCGCGGCAGGTTCAGGCTTATCACCCCAATATTGTTTCGCCCTTCGTGAATCTGCTTACCGTTTTCCTCATACACGCCGAGGAAGCTGCGGCAGCCCATCGGGGTTTTGAACGAACCGGTGACTTCTACCACCTTGTCGTAATTGAGAATGTCGGGATACATGCGCTTGCTGGCACACTCCAGCGCCAGCTGTTTGATGTCGTAGTTAAAATCACCGGGACGACGATTCACCCCTTCGCGGATGGCAAACACCAGTTTCGGGAACACCGCGGTTTTATGATTTTTCCCCAACCCTGCGATGCGATTACGCAGAATCGACTGTTGAATCAGGCGTGCGGCCCAATCGGTGCCAAGACCAAAGCCAAAGGTGACAAACGGCGTCTGCCCGTTGGCAGTGTGCAGCGTGTTGACCTCATATTCGAGAGACTGGAATGCGTCATAACACTCTTTCTCGGTGCGCACGCGCGCATAGGCTTCCGCATCCGGGATCTGCCACTGCTGTGCCACGGCGCGATGTTTCTCCAGACTAAGCGTCACAAACGGCGCCAGCACTTCATCAATGCGGTTGATGGTGGTGCCACCGTAAATATGGCTGGCGACCTGCGCAATGATCTGCGCCGTCACCGCCGTCGCGGTGGCAATGGATTTCGGCGGCTCGATTTCGGCATTGCCCATCTTAAAGCCATTGTTCAACATGCCCTGAAGATCGATCAACATGCAGTTAAACATCGGGAAAAATGGCGAATAGTCGAGATCGTGATAGTGGATCTCACCGCGCTCATGCGACAGAACCACATCACGCGGCAGCAGCTGCTGCTGGGCATAATGTTTGGCAACGATGCCTGCCAGCAAATCGCGCTGGGTGGGGATCACTTTGCTGTCTTTGTTGGCGTTTTCGTTGAGCAGCGCGGCATTGGTTTGTTCAACCAGGCCGCGAATGGCGTGATGCAGTTTGCCACGCTGTTCACGGGCTAAATCACGGTCATGGCGATATTCGATATACGCGCGCGCTAGCTGCGGCCAGCGTCCGGCCATCAGCGTCTCTTCCACTGCGCACTGAATGTCACGGATATCGACCTCAATGCGATCGGACAATCGCTGGCTCACTTGCTCTGCGACTTGTGTGCACCAACTCGCATCATCAATCTGAGCAGCTTGCGCCGCCGCCTGAACCGCTAGCGCAATACGCTGCGCTTCAAACGGCACTTTACAGCCGTCTCGCTTAATCACCACCGCCGCCATTTCCTCTCCGTGAAACTATATGTAGATATTTGTGCAGAGTGTAATCGCAATATGTGGTGTTTTGGCTGAAATTAATTGCGTTGTTTTTGACCTGCCTCAAAGAAGACATAACGAAGATTGAAAGCCGCACAATGGTAAAGCGGACTAAACTTCAAAAGTTTTAAACAGACCAAACTTCGAACTTTTACAACTTGATTTGCGATGCGAAGCAGGTTTAATGATTTTTTTTTGCCTATTTTTGGCCCGTCATTTAATTACAAGGATGCCTTACATGCCTCTGCAACGAACGCTGCTCGCCTGTTGTTTATCCCTGACTTTTTCCGCTGTTGCCGCCGCCGCCTCTGATCTGCCTTTAATGCCCTGGCCGCAAAAAGTGGTGCAGCCTGCCAGCGGCGGCGCATTGACGCTGACACCGCAATTCACGCTGCATATTACGGGCGATCATCTGGAGGGGGCTGAAGCGCGCTGGCGTGCACGTATTTCACGTCAAACCGGTTGGCCGCTGCTGCCCGCCAGTGCGCCGAGCGGCCAGGCCACCATTCAGGTACAAATTGCCCAGGCAGTGGATCCCCTGCCACAGCCGGACAGCGATGAGAGCTATCATCTTGAGGTCAACAGCGGCGGCGTGACGCTAAAAGCCAACACGCGTTTCGGTGCGATGCGCGGCATGGAGACCCTGCTGCAGTTGATTGAGAATAATGAGACGGGAACGCAGATCCCCTACGTCATCATTGACGATAAACCACGCTTCCCGTGGCGCGGGGTGCTGATCGATTCGGCACGCCACTTCCTGCCGATTGAAACGGTGAAGCGGCAGATCGACGGTATCGCCGCAGCGCGAATGAACGTATTCCACTGGCATCTGACCGATGATCAGGGCTGGAGATTTGCCTCCAGCCACTATCCGCAGTTGCAGGAGAAGGCCAGTGACGGCCTTTACTACACGCAGCAACAGATGCGTGATGTGGTGCGTTATGCCACCCAGCGCGGCGTGCGCGTGGTGCCGGAAATTGATGTGCCTGGGCACGCCTCGGCGATCGCGGTGGCGATGCCAGAACTGCTCAGCGCGCCGGGCCCGTACCAGATGGAACGCGGCTGGGGCGTGTTTAAACCGCTGCTCGATCCCAGCAACGAAGCGGTCTTCACCTTCATCGATACGCTAATGGGCGAGGTTACGGCGATCTTCCCCGATCCTTATATCCATATCGGCGGCGATGAAGTGGATCCGACCCAATGGAATGACTCGCCGAAAATTCAGCAGTTTATGCGTGACCATGGTCTGAAAGACACGCACGCATTACAGGCGTGGTTCAATCAGCGGGTGGAGAAGATCCTGGAAGCGCATCAACGTCGCATGATTGGCTGGGATGAGGTTTACCATCCGGATCTGCCGAAAAGCATTTTGATCCAGTCCTGGCAGGGACAGGATGCGTTAGGTGAGGTGGCGAAGCACGATTTCCGTGGCATTCTCTCAACCGGTTTCTATCTCGATCAACCGCAAACCGCAGCCTACCACTACCGCAACGAGCCCTGGCCGCAGGGACTCCAGGGTCAGGATCAGATTCAAGCCGACGAGCAAGCGCAGAGCTGGCAGTTCACCATGCCGCGTTTGAAGGGCAGCCCGGTCAAAGGCAGTTTCACTCTGGTGGAAGCTAAAAACGGCTGGCGTGGCTTTATTGATTTCAGCGGCAAAGCGCGGCGTATGGTGAGTGATATTCGCTGGCTGTCGCCCACGCAGTTGACCTTTAGCGTCGATACCTGGATGGGGCCGTTTCAGCCAATGGTCACTCTGACGCAGGACAAACTGACCGGTTACATGCTGGTGGGCAATGTGCGCTATCCCGCTGAGGGCAGCAAGCTGGCACAGGTGCCGACCGGTATTCAGCCTTCAGTGCCAGCGCCTGAGCAAATGCAAAACAACCTGATTGGCGGTGAAGCAGCGCTGTGGGCGGAAAACGTCAACAGCCGGGTAATTGATACGCGTTTATGGCCGCGTGCCTTTGTGGTGGCTGAGCGCCTGTGGTCGGCGAAGGATGTCGCCAACAGCGACAACATGTACCAACGCTTAAACGCGGTGGATCGCTGGGGCACGGTGTCGGTGGGATTACAGCAGCATCAGCAGGCGGAGGTGCAGATGATGCGACTGGCCAACACCAGCGATATCACGCCGCTGCGCGTGCTGGCGGAGGTGCTGGAACCGGCGCAGTATTATACGCGTCAGCACCTGAAATTCCAGGCAGGGCACTATGACTATTTCGAGCCGCTCAATCGTCTGGCGGATGTACTGCCTGCCGAAAGCGAACCGGTGCGGTTACTGGATAAACAAGTCGATGCACTGATCGCCAACCGCGAGGATCGCATGGCGGCCAACGTTATTCGTCAGCAGTTACAGCGCTGGCAGAACAACAGTGACGCGGTGATGCCGCTGATTCTGAGCAGCTATCAGCTCAAGCCGCTGCAGCAGCAGGTTCAGCAGGTGGCGCAACTGAGCCGCATGGGCATCGATTTGGTCAATGCGATGCAGCGTAATCAGGCATACGGTGCCAGCGAAGTGGCTGAGATGCGCGCCAAACTGGACGCTGCGGCAGAAGTGCAGGATGAAACGGTGCTGGCGTTGGTCAGGCCGCTGGAGAAGTTGTTGAGGTCATCTAAATAAATGGATGCGCGACCAATCACGCCGCTACGAGGGGATGGCACACCATGGAATTACGTCGCTACGGGGGTGAAGAGCTCGCCATGCATTGATGTCGCTAAGGTGATGTTCTAGCACACTCATCGCGCCGCCACAGTTGAGTACAAATTTGTAGCGGCGCAATTTATTGCGCATTGCCTTTACTTAACGACGTACGGCAATCGCCTCAATCTCGATCTTCACGTCTTTTGGCAGACGCGCCACTTCCACACAAGAACGTGCTGGGAAGCTGGCATCGTGCTCGGTAAAGAAGGCTTCGTAAGTGGCGTTAACGGTGGCGAAGTCGTTCAAATCTTTCACGAACACGGTGGTTTTCACAATGTCGCCCACTTTCAGGCCAGCGGCTTCCACGATCGCCTTCACGTTCTCCAGTGACTGACGCGCCTGCGCAGACACATCATCTGCCACGGCACCGGTCGCCGGATCAACAGGGATTTGGCCTGAAGTGATGATCATGCTGCCGAGATCCACGCCCTGCACATAAGGGCCAATTGCTGCGGGTGCTTTTTCTGTGCTGATTTCGCGAGACATTGTTTCTCCTTAAAAGTGCGCAGCCGACCTTTGTCAGCCGCGTATTGGTTCGCCCCATTATAGGGACGATAAGCACGATTACCAGTGACCGAGCACCACGTGGCGCGCGAACTCTTTCTCGCAATATTTGCACTTCAGGTGCACATCATCGTCACGCTGTTTCACCGCGAAGCTGCTGAATACTGGCTCACTGCGGCTGATGCAGTTGCTGTTCGGGCAGGTCAGCACGCGTTCGACACGGTCCGGTAAGGTCGGGGCGATTTTCGCTACTACTTCGTATTCATCAATACGGTTAACCGTGGCGTGAGGCGCATACACCGCCAGCTGGTTAATCTGATCATCGGTCAGGAAGGTATTCTCGATCTTAATTAAATCCTTGCGCCCCATCTCGCCTGAAGGCAGATTCAGTCCAATGGTGATGCGCTGGTCGGTCTCGGTCAGGCGAAACAGCGACAGTAATTTAAAACCGACCTGCGCAGGAATATGGTCGATTACCGTGCCACGCTTGATGGCTTCAACCTGCAATTTATTATCGTGAGTCATCGGTTTCTCCTTACAGGGCCAGTTCGCTATTCAGTACCAGTGCCAGCAGAGCCTGGCGGGCGAAGATGCCGTTGCCCGCCTGCTGGAAATACCAGGCGTGCGGCGTGCTATCGACGTCAGTGGTGATCTCGTCAATACGCGGCAACGGATGCAGCACTTTCATGTTGTCGCGAGCGCCGGCTAAATCGGCCGCGCGCAGGATGAACTGTGCTTTGACGTTGGCATACTCAGACGGATCGAGACGCTCTTTCTGCACACGGGTCATATACAGGATGTCGAGTTCCGGCATCACTTCTTCGATGGTGTCGTGGCGCGTCCAGACAATGTTCTGCTCATCCAGCATATCGGTGATGTAGGCCGGCATCGCCAGCGCATCCGGCGCGATAAAGTAGAAACGGTTGCCGGTGAATTTCGCCAGCGCCTGGGTGAGCGAGTGCACGGTGCGGCCATATTTCAGGTCACCGACCATCGCCACATTCAGGTTGTCGAGGCGGCTCTGGGTTTCACGGATGGTGAACAGATCCAGCAGGGTTTGCGTGGGGTGCTGGTTGGCACCGTCACCGGCATTCAGAATTGGAATGCCGCTGGAGAATTCAGTCGCCAGGCGCGCGGCGCCTTCCTGCGGATGACGCATCACAATCGCATCGACATAAGTGCTGATCACCGAAATGGTGTCGGCCAGTGTTTCGCCTTTCTTACCCAGCGAGGTATTGCTGCCGTCGGCGAAGCCCACCACTGAAGCACCCAAACGATGCATAGCGGTTTCAAACGACAGGCGGGTGCGCGTCGAGGCTTCAAAGAAGCAGCTGGCGATCACGTTATGCTTCAGCAGTTCCGGCTGGGGATGAGCCTTGAGCTGGGCAGCGGTGTGTAACACCAGCTCCAGTTCTTCGCGGTTGAGATCGTTAATGGAAATAATGTGCTTGCGATATAGCGGGTTGGCCATAGCGTTCTCCTCTGCGCTGCCGGATTGCGGACAAAAAAAAGCCCCTGCTTAAGGGGCTTTTTTTACGATCAATGGTTGACGGAAAGAAACAGCGGCATCGCCTGTGGTCAGGCGGGGTAGAGCGGCAAATTGTGCGCTGCGCTGTTGCATGTTTCCTCCGGCAAATTGTGGCGCATTATACGCATTCACTGATTTGCATCAAGCAGAAATCGCCGCAAGGTAAACGTTTGCTTTATGGGTTACCCAGCGTGGCGACCA
This sequence comes from Pantoea sp. ME81, assembly GCF_903970985.1. Taxonomy (NCBI): domain Bacteria; kingdom Pseudomonadati; phylum Pseudomonadota; class Gammaproteobacteria; order Enterobacterales; family Erwiniaceae; genus Pantoea; species Pantoea sp. ME81. Next base: position 13,655 of record NZ_CAJCKS010000009.1, read on the forward strand.
TCACCGCTTTGATGGTATGCATGCGGTTTTCGGCCTGATCGAAAACGATGCTGTGCGCCGATTCAAACACCTCGTTACTCACTTCCATGCCGTCTTTCAGACCATACTGTTCAGCCATCTGACGGCCCAGCGTGGTTTGATCATCATGGAAGGCGGGCAGGCAGTGCAGGAATTTCACCTGTGGATTGCCGGTCAGCGCCAGCATCGCGCTGTTTACCTGATACGGACGCAGCAGGGCGATACGCTCTTCCCATACCGATTTCGCTTCACCCATCGACACCCACACATCAGTGTAGATGAAATCCGCACCTTGCACGCCCTCGGCAATCTCTTCGGTCAGGGTGATTTTGCCACCGGTTTTCTGTGCTGCAACGCGACACTGTTCAACCAACTGCTCTTCCGGCCAGCAACCCTTCGGTGCCACCAGGCGCAGGTCCAGCCCTACCAGAGCTGCCGCTTCCAGCATGCTGTTGCCCATGTTGTTACGTGCGTCACCCACATATACCAACGTCATATCGCTCAATGGTTTACCTGGCAGATGTTCTTGCATGGTGAGCAAATCTGCCAGCAACTGCGTCGGGTGGAATTCCGTGGTCAATCCGTTCCACACCGGCACACCGGCAAATTCCGCCAGCGTTTCCACCAATTCCTGACCGAAGCCACGATACTGGATGCCGTCGTACATGCGGCCAAGAACGCGCGCGGTGTCTTTCATCGACTCTTTATGGCCGATTTGGCTGCCGCTTGGGCCGAGATAAGTCACGTTAGCGCCCTGATCGTATGCGGCAACTTCGAAAGAGCATCGGGTACGGGTCGAGTCTTTTTCGAAGATGAGCGCGATATTCTTGCCTTTCAGGTACTGCGTTTCGGTAGCATTTTTCTTAGCGTGTTTTAATTCACCTGCCAGACTTAACAGGTTAGCGATTTCGGCGGGGGTGAAATCCAGCAATCTCAGGAAGTGTCTCGAATACAGCTGACTCATACAGCGCTCCAGATGGGGACTAATAATGAATTAAAATTCAATTTAACCGTATGAATATGCATTTTCAACCCCGACGTTAAGAAACTTTCCGTTTTGTGTAGTGGCGCGCGAGGCAGTGTGGGAAAATAATTGCATTCACGTCGAACATTTTGAGGACACGCACATGGCATATGAAGCATTGCTGGAAGAACAGCGCGAAGAAACCCGCCTGATCATTGAAGAGTTGCTGGAAGACGGCAGCGATCCGGATGCGCTTTACACTATCGAGCATCACCTCTCTTGCAACAACTTCGACTCACTGGAGAAAGTCGCGGTTGAGGCTTTCAAACTGGGCTTTGAAGTGAGTGAGCCAGAAGAGCTGGAGCTGGAAGAGGGCGGCACGGTGATGTGTGTGGATATCCTGAGCGAAGGCGCATTGAAGCCAGAGCTGATTGATGCACAAGTTGAGCAACTGGTGAATCTGGCCGGTAAGTTCAACGTCGATTACGACGGCTGGGGCACTTACTTCGAAGACCCGGACGCGGAAGATGAAGACGACGATGGTGATTTCATCGACGACGAAGAAGACGACGGTGTGCGTCACTAGGTCTTAAACGGGCGGCGCTCGCCGCCCAGAACCACTTCCCCGCCAGATAAAGAACGCCGATGAATTACGCTCCCCTGTTAGAACCCATTTATGAATTTCTGCACTGCCGCACGCCACAAGCGTGGATTGACGAAGCGCGCAAGCCGGAAAACCTGACGCTGTTGTTGACCGATCACATGGTGTGCGAGTTAAAAGCGGCACAAACCGCGGTGTTTATCATTCGTAAGTATGTGGCTGATAAACCCAGTGGCGATGCCATTCTGGCGTGGCTCAAGCCATACGAAGATTTCATCTACCGCGAAGAACCAGACAGCAACTTCATTAACGCGCATAAAAATCTGACCAAGAGCATCATTGTGCGTAACGAACTGCCGTGGGCGGATGATTTGGTCGAGATGATGATTCTGCTGATCAAAGAAGAGCTGCATCATTTTTATCAGGTGTGGGAAATCATGCAGTCGCGTGGTTTGCCGTATCGCAAAATCACTGCCAGCCGCTATGCCAAAGGGCTGATTCGTGAAATCCGTACGTTTGAACCTGAAGCGCTGGTGGATAAGCTGATTTGCGGTGCCTATATTGAAGCGCGATCCTGCGAGCGTTTTGCCAGCCTGGCGCCGTATCTGGATGAACAGCTGCAGAAGTTCTATATTTCGCTGTTGCGTTCTGAAGCGCGTCACTATCAGGATTATTTGAAGCTGGCGGAACAGATTTCAGCGAAGGACATTGCCCCGCGCGTGCAGGCGTTTGGTGCAGCGGAAGCGCGCTTAATCAGCGAGCCGGATGGTGAGCTGCGTTTCCATAGCGGTGTGCCCGCTTACTAAGTTGGGTGCGCAATTCTGCGCACCGCTTTTACATCACAGCACTTTCAACATTCGCACTTCACAATCGCCGTGCCCGGTACAGCCCATCGCGCTGTCGATCAGCTCAAAACCCAATGACTCATACAGCTTAATCGCGCGGGTTAGCGTGCCGGTGGTTTCCAGATAACAGCGACGGAAACCCTGCTGACGCGCATACTCCATCGCCCGCAACGCCAGCGCACGCGCCAGCCCTAAACCGCGCACTTGGGGCAGGAAGTACATCTTCTGCAATTCGCAGATGTCCGGTGCGCTACACGCCAAAGGTGCCACGCCGCCGCCGCCCACAACACGTCCCTCATGCTCGACGATCCAGTAAGCGCTGTTCGCTTCGCTGTACAACTCGAACAGGCGATCCAGATTCGGATCGGACACGGTGTAGCCTTTATCGGCGGTCAGGCCAAATTCTGCGGAGACATCACGGATCACTTGCGCAATCAGCGGATTATCGGCCGCAACAATCGGGCGCACCTGTAAATTCAGTGGCGTAGCGGTGGTCATCATTTTCTTCCGGTGTAAAAAAGCCGGGCAGTGCCCGGCTATGATTTAGCAATTGGACTGATGCGCTTACAATGCCGCAATCACGCCCTGCTGTTCAATCAGTTTTGCTTTTGATTGTTCCAGCTCAACGATGCGCTCGCGCTCTTTCGCCACCACCGCTTCCGGTGCACGTGCAACAAAGCCTTCGTTCGCCAGTTTGACCTGGATCTTCTCAATCTCGACATCCAGCTTGGTCAGCTCTTTCGCCAGACGCTCCAGCTCGGCTTCTTTGTTGACCAGATCCGCCATTGGGATCAGCAACTCAGCGCCTTCGACGATCTTGGTGACTGACACCGGACCTTTCTCGCCCGCAGGCAGAATGGTCAGGCTTTCCAGACGCGCGAGACGTGACAGGAAGCTACGGTTCTCATCAACACGACGCTGCGCGGTTGGCGAGCAGTCACGCAGCAGCACATCCAGCGGTTTACCCGGTGCGATGTTCATTTCAGCACGGATGTTACGCACCGCCACGATCGCCTGCTTGATCCACTCAATGTCCGCTTTGGCTTCCGCATCTTCTTTCGCCGCATCAAACTGCGGGAACGGCTGCAGCATGATGGTGTCGTGATCGATATTCTTCAGACCTTTCACACGCTGCCAGATGGTTTCGGTGATGTAAGGAATGATTGGGTGCGCCAGGCGTAAGACCGCTTCCAGCACGGTGACCAGCGTATTACGCGTGCCGCGCAGTTCCGCTTCGCTGCCGTTGCTCATGACCGGCTTGGTCAGCTCCAGATACCAGTCACAGAACTGGTTCCAGGTGAAGTCATACAGAATGTTGGCTGCGATATCAAAGCGATAGCTGTCCAGCGCTTCACGATAGGCTTTCACGGTGCTGTTGAATTCGGTCAGAATCCAGCGATCCGCCAGTGACAGCTTCAGTTCGCCGCCGTTCTGCCCGCAATCGTGCTCTTCGGTGTTCATCAGCACGAAGCGGCTGGCGTTCCACAGCTTGTTACAGAAGTTGCGATAACCTTCAAGACGCTTCATGTCCCAGTTGATGTCACGACCGGTTGAGGCCAGTGCCGCCAGGGTGAAGCGCAGGGCATCGGTGCCGGAAGCCACAATGCCGTCCGGGAACTGCTTCTCGGTACGCTTGCGGATCTTCTCAGCCAGCTGCGGCTGCATCATGTTACCGGTGCGTTTTTCCAGCAGGTCTTCCAGCGAAATGCCGTCGATCATATCCAGTGGATCGATGACGTTGCCTTTCGACTTGGACATCTTCTGGCCTTCTTCATCACGAATCAAACCGGTCATGTAGACGGTTTTGAAGGGCACCTGTGGCTTGCCGTCTTCATCTTTGATGAAGTGCATGGTCAGCATGATCATGCGCGCAATCCAGAAGAAGATGATGTCGAAGCCGCTCACCAGCACGCTGGTTGGGTGGAAGGTACGCAGCGCTTCGGTATTCTCTGGCCAGCCAAGGGTAGAGAAGGTCCACAGGCCTGATGAGAACCAAGTGTCCAGTACGTCGTCGTCCTGGCGCAGAACTACAACGTCAGCCAGGTTATTTTCCTGACGCACTTCGGTTTCAGTACGACCCACATAGACGTTGCCGTCGTTGTCATACCAGGCCGGGATGCGATGTCCCCACCACAGCTGACGCGAGATGCACCAATCCTGAATGTCACGCATCCATGAGAAGTACATGTTTTCATACTGTTTTGGCACAAACTGGATGTCGCCGTTTTCGACCGCTTCTACCGCAACTTTCGCCAGTGGAGCGGTGCGCACATACCATTGGTCGGTCAGCATCGGCTCGATCACTACGCCGCCACGGTCGCCGTAAGGCACGGTCAGATCGTGTGGTTTGATTTCATCCAGCAGGCCGAGTTCATCAACCGCAGCCACCATGGCTTTACGCGCCGCGAAACGCTCCATTTTCTGGAACTGCGCTGGGATCTCATCGGCGCATTCGTCGCTGACTTCACCGTTGGTGTCGAACACTTCCGCACGCTCGCGGATATCGCCATCAAAGGTCAGGATGTTGATCATTGGCAGCTTGTGACGACGACCGACTTCATAGTCGTTGAAGTCATGCGCTGGGGTGATCTTCACGCAGCCGGTGCCTTTTTCCATGTCCGCGTGCTCATCACCCACGATCGGAATGCGGCGGTTCACCAGCGGCAGGATCAGTTCTTTACCGATCAGATCTTTATAGCGCGGATCTTCCGGGTTCACCGCCACGCCGGTATCGCCCAGCAGGGTTTCCGGACGAGTGGTGGCGACCACCAGATAATCTTTGCCTTCTGCGGTTTTCACGCCATCCGCCAGCGGGTAGCGGATATGCCACATTGAGCCTTTGCTCTCGCGGTTTTCCACTTCCAGGTCGGAGATCGCGGTACGCAGTTTTGGATCCCAGTTCACCAGGCGTTTGCCACGGTAAATCAGATTCTCTTTATACAGGCGCACGAAGACTTCACGCACCGCATTCGACAGGCCTTCATCCATGGTGAAGCGTTCGCGCTCCCAATCCACGGAGTTGCCAAGGCGACGCATCTGACGGGTAATAGTGCCGCCAGACTCTGCTTTCCACTGCCAGATTTTGTCGATGAAAGCATCACGGCCGTAATCCTGGCGAGTTTTGCCCTCTTCAGCGGCGATCTTGCGCTCAACCACCATCTGCGTCGCGATACCGGCATGGTCAGTACCTGCCTGCCACAGGGTGTTTTTACCCTGCATACGCTGGTAACGAATCATGGTATCCATGATGGTCTGCTGGAAAGCGTGACCCATATGCAAGCTGCCGGTGACGTTCGGCGGCGGGATCATGATGCAAAAGCTTTCCTGGCTGGTATCGCCATTCGGTTTAAAGTAGCCCTGCTGTTCCCAGTGCTCGTAGAGCGGCTGCTCGATATCTTGCGGGTTATATGTCTTTTCCATTTCTACACTGTCGTTTGCGGCGGAGGTGGCGTCGCCGTATTCAATTGGAAACCAACGCTGCGATACGTTTTGTAGCGATCGCGCGCCAGTTGTTTTAAGGATTCTTCGTAAGGAACAAAGTCTATCACTTCATGGAAACCAGTAGCAAAATCTGCGAACTGTGGCAGCAGGCTGATCAGCAGGTCACGCGGGGAACTGCCGCGGCGCTGCGGCCAGGCCAATTCTACCGGTGCGCCGTAACGCGGGCCTTCACCCGCCAGATTGTGCGGCACAAAGGCGTTGGCGGGACGCTGCCAGAGCGCTTCATCCAGACGATTAGCTTGGTCTTCATTCTCGCAGGCAATCAGAATGCGTTTGCCGTCACGCCAGCGTGTTTCGGCCAGATCGCACACCAGTGCTTCGATGGCGCTCAGGCCGTCGCTGGCGTTTTCCGACTCCATCACATAGAAAGTGGCGTTTTTCATGGCAAGCTTATTTCCATTAATGACAGTGGGGCGCATTTTGCGCCCCATGAGTTCATACGTCTATCTTTGAACCGCGATTAATCGTCGCCGTTCAATCCTGCGCGGTTCAACAGGAACTGCGACAGCAGCGGAACTGGACGACCGGTGGCGCCTTTGGTTTTGCCAGAGCGCCATGCGGTACCGGCGATATCCAGGTGCGCCCAGTTAAATTTACGGGCAAAGCGTGCGAGGAAGCAGGCTGCGGTGATAGCACCACCCGGACGGCCGCCAATGTTTGCCATATCGGCAAAATTGGATTCCAGCTGCTCCTGGTACTCATCCGCCATCGGCAGACGCCAGGCGCGGTCACCCGCTTGCTCGGAGGCGCTGATCAGCTCGTGCGCCAGCGGATTATGGTTCGACATCAAACCGCTGACGTGATGGCCCAGCGCAATCACGCAGGCACCGGTCAGGGTCGCGACGTCAATCACCACTTCAGGCTCGAAGCGCTCCACGTAAGTCAGCGCGTCGCACAGCACCAGACGGCCTTCCGCATCGGTATTCAGCACTTCAACAGTCTGGCCTGACATGGTGGTCAGCACATCGCCTGGACGCATCGAACGACCATCCGGCATGTTCTCACAACCCACCAGTACGCCGACGACGTTCAACGGCAGATTGAGTTCCGCCACCATGCGCATCACGCCGTACACGGACGCCGCGCCGCACATGTCGTACTTCATTTCATCCATCGAATCGGCCGGTTTGATCGAGATACCACCGGAATCGAAGGTCAGGCCTTTACCCACCAGCACAATTGGACGCGCTTCAGGATCGGTGCTGCCTTTGTACTCAATGACCGACATCAGCGATTCGTTGTGTGAACCGGCCCCGACCGCCAGATACGCGTTCATGCCCAGCTCTTTCATCTGCTGTTCGCCGATGACACGCGTGGTGACATTTTTGCTGTACGCATCAGCCAACTGACGCGCCTGCGACGCCAGATACGCGGCGTTACAAATATTTGGCGGCATATTGCTGAGGTCTTTGGCGGCTCTGACGCCCGCTGCCACCGCTAAACCATGCTGAATCGCACGTTCACCGCTGGTGAGTTCACGACGGGTTGGCACGTTGAACACCAGCTTGCGCAGTGGACGGCGCGGTTCAACTTTATTGCTTTTCAGCTGATCGAAGTTGTAGAGCGCTTCTTTTGAGGTTTCAACCGCCTGGCGGACTTTCCAGTAAGTGTTACGCCCTTTAACATGCAGTTCGGTCAGGAAGCACACCGCTTCCATCGAACCCGTGTCGTTCAGCGTATTAATGGTTTTCTGAATCACCTGTTTATACTGGCGTTCATCCAGCTCGCGCTCTTTACCGCAGCCGATCAACAGGATGCGTTCAGACAGGATGTTAGGCACATGGTGCAGCAGCAATGTCTGACCGACTTTGCCTTCCAGTTCACCGCGGCGCAGCAGGGCGCTGATGTAGCCGTCGCTGATTTTATCCAGCTGTTCAGCAATGGGTGACAAACGGCGCGGTTCGAAAACGCCCACAACAATGCAGGCGCTACGCTGTTTTTCCGGGCTACCGCTTTTTACACTGAACTCCATGCACTCTCCTGAATCTTAAAGACAACGGCCTTAGCTGTCGTTAGAATGTAGCGCGTTCGTAACCCATTATTTTTAGCGGCGCCATGACAATTTAACGCCGACGGTCATAATGAGATGTGGTGGCAATGTGTTGTTTTTTCACCACCCTAACGCGTTCGTCATACTATTTTAGCTACGATGATGGCCATTGATGAAGAAAAATGGCTGATAAGCGTTGAAACTAGCGATTTTCCTGCAAAAAGACAAGTTATCACAGGCGTACTAAGCGTGATCATCATTAGATATCTGGTTCGGGAAACGCTCAAAAGCCAGCTGGCTATCCTGTTCATCCTGCTACTGATCTTCTTTTGCCAGAAGTTAGTCAGGATTTTGGGTGCAGCGGTGGATGGCGAGATCCCAACAAATCTGGTTCTGACATTGTTAGGACTTGGCGTGCCTGAAATGGCACAACTTATCCTGCCCCTAAGCTTGTTTCTGGCGATTTTAATGACCCTTGGGCGGCTGTACACCGAAAGTGAGATCACGGTGATGCATGCCTGCGGCCTGGGGAAAAGCGTGCTGGTCAAGGCCGCGATGATCCTGATGCTGCTGACTTCAGCGGTCGCAGCGGTCAACGTCCTTTGGTTAGGACCATGGTCATCGCGTTACCAGGATGAAGTCACACAAAATGCCAAAGCCAACCCTGGCGCAGCGGCGCTGGCAGCGGGCCAGTTCCAGACCTCCAGCGACGGTAATACCGTGCTGTTTGTCGAGAACGTCAAAGGCAACACGTTTGGTAACGTGTTCCTGGCGCAGCTGCGTCCAAAAGGTAATGCGCGCCCATCCGTGGTGCTGGCTGACAGCGGTCATATGGAGCAGCGCAAAGACGGCTCACAAGTGGTGACGCTGGATAAAGGCACGCGCTTCGAGGGCACTGCGATGCTGCGCGATTTCCGCATCACCGACTTCACCAACTACCAGGCGCTGGTGGGCTATAAAGAAGCCACGCTCGATCCGAATGATGCCGATCAGGCGAGCATTAGCACGCTGTACCAAAACAAAACGCCGCAGTTCCAGGCCGAGTTCCACTGGCGTCTAACGCTGGTGTTTGCGGTGCTGGTGATGGCGTTGATGGTGGTGCCACTCAGCGTGGTCAACCCTCGTCAGGGGCGTGTGCTGTCAATGCTGCCTGCGATGCTGCTGTATCTGATCTTCTTCCTGCTGCAGAGTTCGTTACGTTCTAACGCAGCGAAAGGCAAGTTCGATCCCGCGATTTGGATGTGGGTAGTGAACCTGGCTTATCTGGCGCTGGCCGTGATGTTGAACCTGTGGGATACGGTACCGATGCGACGCATTCGTGGTCGCTTTAGTCGTGGAGGATCGCAGTAATGTTTAAGGTCCTTGACCGCTATATCGGTAAAACCATTTTCAACACCATCATGCTGACGTTGTTCATGCTGGTGTCGCTATCGGGCATCATCAAATTTGTCGATCAGCTACGTAAAACCGGGCAGGGCGCTTACACCGCGCTCGACGCCGGTTACTACACGCTGCTCAGCGTACCGAAAGATATTGAGATCTTCTTCCCGATGGCCGCACTCTTGGGGGCATTGTTGGGCTTAGGAACGCTAGCGCAGCGCAGCGAGCTGGTGGTGATGCAGGCATCGGGCTTTACCCGTATGCAGGTGGCGCTGGCGGTGATGAAAACCGCGATTCCGCTGGTGCTGTTGACCATGGCTATCGGCGAATTTGTGGCACCGCAGGGCGAGCAGATGGCGCGTAACTACCGTGCGCAGCAGCTGTACGGTGGCTCGCTGATGTCGACGCAGAATGGGCTGTGGGCGAAAGACGGCCATGACTTTATCTACATCGAACGCATCAAAGGCGACAGCGAGATTGATGGCGTCAGCATTTACACCTTCACCGATCAGCGTCGTCTGCTCAGCGTGCGTTATGCCGCCAGTGCGACCTGGAACAAGGACAAGAAGTTGTGGCAGCTGTCGCAGGTAGATGAGTCCAACCTGAGTGATGCGAAACAGATTACCGGTTCGCAAAGTCTGGGTGGGGAGTGGAAAACCAACCTGACGCCTGACAAACTCGGCGTGGTGGCGCTGGATCCGGATGCGCTGTCCATTAGCGGTCTGTACAACTACAGCAAATACCTTAAGCAGAGTGGCCAGGTGTCAGGGCGTTATCTGCTGAACATGTGGGGTAAAATCTTCCAGCCGCTATCCGTGGCGGTGATGATGCTGATGGCGCTGTCGTTTATCTTTGGTCCGCTGCGTAGCGTGTCGATGGGCGTGCGCGTGGTGACGGGTATCAGCTTCGGCTTCCTGTTCTACGTGCTGGATCAGATCTTCGGTCCGTTAAGTCTGGTGTATGGCATCCCGCCGATTCTGGGGGCGCTATTGCCGAGCGCCGCGTTCTTTGCCATCAGCTTGTATCTGTTGATGAAGCGCAGTTGATAGCTCAGCTATAACCTGTCGCTATAACGAAAATCTAAAAAGCCGCCGATGTCATGGCGGCTTTTTTGTCACTTCAAGGTATGAATCCAGGCCGGCAACTGCGATAGCAAATACAGCACCAACCCAATGGTGCCGCCGACCAGCGTGCCGTTAATGCGGATAAACTGCAGATCGCGGCCAATGTTAAGCTCGATCTGTTGCGACATCTCCCGCGCATCCCAGCTCTTCACGGTATCGCTGATGTGGCGCGTCAGGAACTCTGCAAACTCCGGCGCGATACTGCGAGCGGCATCTTCCAGATGCTGATTCATTGAGGTACGCAGCGCTTCATCCGCCGCCAGCGTTTCGCCAAACCACAGCGCCGCGAGACGCACACGCTCCTGCACGCGGGAATCTTCACTGTTGAGATCGGCCTTCAACCAGCTACGCAGATCCTGCCATAGTTCGCCGATATAGCGATTCAGTGATTCATCCTCTTTCAGCCAGCTTTTGATCACCTCGGCACGTTCGGCCATTTCGGGATCGGTTTTTAGCTTCTCAATTAGCCGCTGAACTGCGCGGTCAAATCCCAGACGCAGCTCGTGGCCCTGATTGATTGCCACTTCATCGAGAATCGAATCGACGGCGTTGGCCACGACATCAGCACTGCGCTCACCCAGCCATTCCGTTGGCAACATTTTGGCTTTAATGGGATGTTCCCGCTTCAGCCAGCGCACGATCTGCGTTGCGATAAACTCACGCGTGCCGGGCTTGTGCAGCAGTCGTAGCAATTGTTGTACCGCGGCATCCAGCAGTTCCTGATGACGATTGTTTTTGGTCAAGCTATCCAGTAACAACGCGCTGGATTGGGTGAGATCGACCTTATCCAATGCACGATGCACGGCCCGCCGCAGGAAGCGCTGGATGCGTTCATCATCCGTGAGATCAAGGAAGCCGCGCATCACCTGCAACAGATGGCGACCGATACGATCGGCATTGCCCGGCGTGTTAAGCCACTGCGCCAGCATCTGCGAAGGATCGTGACGGCGAATCAGCGCCAGCAACGAATCAGTATCGAGAAATTTCTCCTGCACAAAGCGGCCAAGATTCTCCCCGATGCGATCCTTATTGCGTGGAATAATCGCCGTATGACGTGAAATGAAGGGCACCGGCACGCGGCGAAACAGTGCCACCACCGCGAACCAGTCGGCCAGCGCACCGACCATCGCCGCTTCAGCAATGGCCTTGAGACCAAGCACCCAAAAATTGGGTGGCAGAAACAGCGTCACGACAAAAGTCGCTGCGGCAACCAACAGCAATGCGAGCGCCAGACGCTTGCTCCGTTTGAGTTGTTGATATTTATCCATATAACGATCTTAGCAGACCACACCTTAGGGTGGCGGTGCGAATCATTGCACCCATTCAATCAGCGTCATTAATGTCGCGGCGCGCAGGTGTCACTGCAGCGTTGCTGATGCCCGCGCCATACATAGCGCCGCGGAGGAAGATAAATATTTTCAGTGTGTTATCGACGACGGCCGCCCATCAAACTTCCCAGCACGCCACGAATGATTTGGTTGGTGACCTGGCGCGCCGCGCTTTTTGCCACGCTCTGCACCACGCCATCGCGCTTGCCGCCGCGCGGGCCGGTGGTGCCGAATAAAATGTCCTTTAGTCCCCCGAGAATGCCGTCATCGACCTCGACATTATTGCCTTTGGCTTCTGGTGCATTGGCCTGCTGCGGGGCGGCCTGCACGCCTTTTTGCAGCATCTCAAACGCGGATTCGCGATCCACTTCGGTGTCGTATTTGCCGTACAGCGGGGAGTTATTGATTAAGCCATTACGTTCATCCTGCGTCACCGGCCCCATGCGTGAACCGGGTGCAATCACCATCGCACGTTGCACCATCGACGGGCTGCCTTTTTCATCGAGGAAGGAGATCAATGCTTCGCCGGTGCCCAGCGCCTGAATGGCTTCCACGGTATCGAACGCCGGATTGGCGCGCATGGTTTCGGCGGCGCTTTTCACCGCTTTTTGATCTTTCGGCGTGAAGGCGCGCAGGGCGTGTTGCACGCGATTGCCTAGCTGACCGAGCACGTTATCAGGGATATCCGACGGATTCTGCGTGACGAAATAGACGCCAATGCCTTTGGATCGAATCAGACGGATCACTTGCTCCACTTTCTCCAGCAGTACCGGCGGCGCATCGGTAAACAACAGGTGTGCCTCATCAAAGAAGAACACCATTTTCGGTTTATCAAGGTCGCCCGCTTCGGGCAACTGCTCGTACAGCTCCGCCAGCAGCCACAGCAAGCTGGTGGCATAGAGTTTCGGCATTTGATACAGCTTCTCGGCGGAAAGGATGTTGATGAAACCTTTGCCTTCGTTGTCACAGCGCATCCAGTCACGGATATCCAGCATCGGCTCGCCGAAGAAGTGTTCAGCGCCTTGCTGTTCCAGCGCCAGTAAGCCACGCTGAATCGCTCCCACGGAAGCGCTGTTGATGTTGCCGTACTGCGTCTGGAAAGATTTAGCGTTATCGCCGATGTATTGCGTCATGGCGCGCAGATCTTTGAAATCCAGCAGCAACAACCCTTGATCGTCGGCGATGCGGAAGATGATTTGCAGCACGCCCGATTGCACCTCATTGAGGTTGAGCAAGCGCGCCAGCAACAGCGGGCCAAGGTCGGAAACTGTGGCACGCACCGGATGGCCTTTCTCGGCAAAAATATCCCACACCATCACCGGATTTTTCTGTGCCTGCCAGTCGGTCACGCCAATCTTTTCCAACCGCGCCAGTAACTTTTCCGAGCCTTCACCGGCGGTCGCCACGCCAGTGAGATCGCCCTTGACGTCGGCCATAAACACCGGCACGCCGATATTGGAGAAGGACTCGGCGATTTTTTGCAGCGTCACGGTTTTACCGGTGCCGGTGGCACCAGTGATTAAGCCGTGGCGGTTCGCCATATTGGAAAGCAGGGATAACTGGATGTCAGGCGTTTGAGCAATCAGCAACGGGGTGGTCATATTTTTTCACTCGCAGGCAACAGGTTATGCCAGAAAGAATAGCAAGCGATGCGAGGGGAAGGATGAAGATTGTACTGAAAGTGTTGATGGGGGGAAGCCATTCCCCCCATCAACAGGATCTACTGCTTCTGCACCACATCAAAGAACAGCAAGCTCACCCCAATTCCTTGCTGCACATGATTGACGTTGTTACGCACCGCGACCTGCTGCGCGCCCTGCAGCATCACCACAAACGGAGAGTTCTGCTGCACGGTGTTTTGCAGGTCGGTGTAAAGCGCACGGCGTTTGGCGGCATCACTTTCGCCTGCTGCGGCACGTGTTTTGGCGCTGAGTTCCGGAATCTCCCAGCCGACACGCCACGCCAATGTTTTCGAGCCGCCCGGCACGTTGTAAGCAAAGGCGCTGGCATTGGTATTCGGGTCAACGTAATCCGCGCCCCAGTAGATAAAGATCGACTGGAAATCGCGGCCGCGCATCTTGCTCCACAGCTCGGATTCCGCCACCGGCTGCAGCTCAATCTGTACATCCGCTTTGGCAAAGCTGGCCTGCAGCGCCTGCGCGACATCAATGTACGGCGGCTGATTGATCACCGTCAGCGCAAATTTGCTGCCCGGTTTGATGCCCCCTTTGGCCAAAATCGCCTTTGCTTTCACCACATCGTAGTGGAACGGTTGGTCCTCCAGCGCGCCGTCAAAGCCCTGCGGCAGGAAGCTTTGATGAATGCGGTACTGACCTTTCAGCAAATCTTGTGAGATGGACTGGTAATCCACCAACCAGCGCGCCGCTTCCCATAGGGCCGGATTACCCAGTGTGGGCTGCGCCTGGTTCTGCGTATTGAAGCCCAGGTAATACACCAGGCTCGAAGGGAATGACGCAATGTGCAGGTGCTTATCGCTCTTTAGCGCATCGATTTGATCGGGGCCGAGTTGATAAGCGACATCGACATCGCCTTGCTGAATCAACAGGCGACGCGCACCGGCATCGGCTACGCCTTTCAGCAAAATACGCTTCAGGTGTGGCTGCGGATTGGCTTGTGGGTTGGCGCTCAGCACCAGCGCCTGCTGTGGCACATACTGCTGAATCGTAAACGCGCCGCTGCCTGCGGTGTTAGTGTGCAGCCAGCCATTGCCGAAATCGTTATTCACCGCATGCTGTTGCACGGTTTTGCTGTCCACCACCGAGGCTACCGGTGCGGTGAGCAGGCGCAGCGCCAAATCCTGACCTATCTGCGCGGGCCATTGAATCTCCAGCTGGTGATCATTCAGCACCTTAAACTGGCTGGCGATGTTCTCGTTGGTCCAGCCAAATTCGGCGAGAATAAAAGAGGGTGCTTTGTTCAACTGCACGGCACGCGTCAGTGAGAAAATCACATCCTGCGGCGTCACCGCATTGCCGCTGGAGAAGCGGGCACCTGGTTTAAGGTTAAATACCAGGCTGTGCGGCGTACTGCCACTTTGCCAGGAAGTCGCCAGCAGCGGTGCCAGTTTCTGTGGCGTATTGCGGTCGGCTTGCACCAGCGTCTGATAAATGTTGCGTTGTACGCTGTTGCTGACCGTTTCAAAGCTTTCAGCGGGGTCGAAGCTGATGATGCCATCCAGCGGTACGGCAACCACCAGCGTGTCTTTCGGTGTCGCAGCCTGCAAGGCGAATGCACTACTCCATAAAGTGACCAACAAAATCAATGCACGCATTTATTGTTTTCCTGAGTGATAGATAAATTGACTCTATCGCTGCTGCCGCTCAGGCAAAATGCCGGTTTGTTCTGAGCTGTGCCGGAAATTAACAAATGATAACATTCGGCGATTATTTCACTTATTTTGTGCGCCGCCTGTCATTTCCAGGAAATAGATCGTTCATGTACTGGTCAATTAAGTAAATAAGATGTTATTAATGAGAATAATTCTCTTGTATGGAAGTATGATTTATTTTTATCGATTGAATTGTGCGATTATTTCCTTGCGCGATCAATTTTGGTCATTTGCCCATCCTGAATTGCTAAAAACACAGCAATTGTACGGTTAAAAGTCCAATTCACCTTCCGAAAGCCCTTTACCTGCCCTTAACCTAAATTCAACATCATGATGGTTTCTCATCAAAACATATTCGAACATTGATTCTTACATTCAGAAATATCTATATCCCTAAGATTGCCAGGTTATTTACCGATTTATAAAGCCATTAACAAAAATAATTATCTTTCTTAGCAAGTGAGAGTCGTCGCGCCATGCTTCTAAATAAACCGACCACCAGACGTAAGTTTTTGCTTGGGTCGTTATTGGCTTTGCCATTAAGCGACCTGGTATTTAAGGGATTAACTGCGGCGCAAGCTGCGGAAATGGCAGCACCGGAACTCGCCGATTACAAACCGATCTTTTTCAGCGCTCAGGAGTGGCAGTTTATTTTGGCCGCGACCGATCGTCTGATTCCTGCCGGTGGTAAGGGCAAAGCGCCAGGTGCACTGGAAACCAACGTGCCGATCTTTATCGATCAGCAACTCCATAGCCCTGAGTTCGGCGGCGAAATTTACATGCAGGGTCCGTTCGACGTGCACGCGCCAGCCACCATGGGTTATCAGATCCCTTACACCCCGCAAGAGCTGTATCGCACAGGCATCAAGCTGGTGGAACAGTGGACGCAGAGCACCTACAAAAAATCCTTCCATGAACTGACGCTGGAAGAGAAAGACGCGGTGCTGACCAAGGTCAATAAAAATGACGGTATCGATTTCCCGGCAATGGGTGAACCGAACCTGAAAGCCTCGCAGTTCTTTGGTCAGTTGCTGGCAGATACCAAACACGGCTACCTCGCCGATCCGATGTACGGCGGCAATAAGGGCATGAAAGCCTGGATTGCGATTGGCTTCCCAGGCGCACGCGCCAGCTTCACCGAATGGGTGAAGCAGCACAACGTGCCGTACCCGCTGGGACCGGTCAGCCTCTTGGGTGAGCGCGCATAAGCCGACACCCCCGTATTTGGTATGTGAGACAGGATTAACATGGCACAGATTACAAAGAAAGAAGTCGACGTCGTCGTTTGCGGCCTCGGCTGGGCCGGCTCGTTGATGAGTATCGAACTGGCATTGGCCGGGCTGGAAGTGCGCGCGTTAGAGCGCGGCGGCGAGCGTGACTACCCGGATTTTGCTTACCCGAAACCGGCTGATGAATACGCCTATAACGTGCGTAACAAAGTGTTCGCCACCCCAAAAGAAGTGGCGGTCACCGTCCGTTACAACATGAGCCAGACGGCACTGCCGACGCGTAAATGGGGCGCGTTCGCTCCGGGTACCGGTGTCGGCGGCGCAGGTATGCACTGGACGGCGGTACTGATTCGTCCAACCCCAACCGATATCAAACTGAAGACTTACGTCGATCAGGCTTACAAGCCGGGCGTGCTGCAGGACGATATGCGCGTGATGGACTTCCCGTTCACCTGGGAAGAGATCGAGCCGTATTACTATAAGTTTGAGCTGATTTGCGGTCAGTCGGGTAATACCGGCAACCTGCGTGGTCAGATTCTGGAAGGCGGTGACCCGTTCGAAGGCCCACGCTCAGAACCGTATCCGCTGCCTGCGCTGGAAGACACGCTGAACAACGTGATGTTTAAAGAAGCGGCGACCAAGCTGGGTTATCACCCGTTCCCGAACCCGTCGGCTTGTGTGTCTCGCGCGTGGAAAAACCCGTACGGCAACCAGATCGCGCCGTGTAACTATTGCGGTTACTGCTCGAAATATCCGTGCCTGAACTACTCCAAAGCCTCACCGCAAACCGCCGTGATGGATGCGCTGAAGCGTATGCCTAACTTCTCTTACGAAGTGCATGCGGAAGTGTACAAAGTGGTGCTGCACGACGATGGTAAAACCGCGAAGGGCGTTCTCTACTTCGATGCAGACGGCAATGAAGTGTTCCAGCCAGCCAAAATCGTCGTGCTGTCCAGCTTCCAGCTTTACAACGTGCGTCTGATGCTGCTGTCCGGTATCGGCAAACCGTACAACCCGATCACTGAAGAAGGTGTGGTAGGTCGTAACTATGCGTTCCTGTCCAACGGTGGCGCAACCCTGTTCTTCAAAGATAAGAACTTCAACTCCTACGCCACCGCAGGCGCCACCGGCCAGATGTTCAACGACATCTCACCAGGCAACTTCGATGGCCCAGGCCTCGGCTTCCTCGGCGGCGCGAAGATCCACAGCTCGCAAGCCACCGGTACGCCAATGGCCGCTGCGCTGCCAAAAGGCACGCCAGCCTGGGGCATGGGTTACAAAGAGGGTCTGGAAGAGTGGTACAACCATTCCATGAAGATCAGCATCACGACAACTTGCCAGTCGTATCGCGATATCTATCTGGATCTGGATCCGCACTACACCGACCATCGCGGTCAGCCGCTGCTGCGTATGACGTTCAACTGGAAAGAGAACGAACTTAAGCTGCAGCAGCATTTGAAAGGCATCGTTGGCGATATCGCCAAAGAGCTGAACCCAGACAGCATGAGCATGAGCTTCCTGCCGATGGGCGCGGACTTTGACCTCACTAAATACGTCTCCACGCACAACGTGGGCGGCGCGGTGATGGGCGATAACCCAAGAACTTCTGCGCTGAACAAGTACCTGCAGAGCTGGGATGTGCATAACGTGTTTGTACCGGGCGGTAACGCCTTCCCGCAAAACTTCCAGGCGAACCCGACCGATACCATCGGTGCGATTACCCTGATGGCGGCGCAGGCGATCAAAGAACACTATCTGAAAAACCCAGGTCCATTGGTACAGGCATAAGCACATGAAATTAAAATCATTGTTAATCGCTAACGCCGTGCTGCTGGGAAGCTTTGCGGTACAGGCTCATGCGGAAGATGAAGCCGCGCTGATCAAGCAGGGTGAATATCTGTCTCGTCTTGGCGACTGTATGGCGTGCCATACCGTGTCGGGCAAAGCGGATTATGCGGGTGGTCTGGCGATTGAGTCGAATCTCGGCACCATCTTCTCCACCAACATCACGCCGGACAAAGAGCACGGCATCGGCAACTACAGCGAGCAGCAGTTCTCTGATGCGGTGCGCAGAGGTGTGCTGCCGGATGGTTCACGCCTTTACCCGGCCATGCCATATCCGGATTACGCCAAAATCAGTGATGAAGACATGCACGCGCTGTATGTCTACTTCATGAAGGGCGTGAAGCCGAGCAGTGAGCAGCCGGAAGAGACCAAACTGAGCTTCCCGTTCAGCCAGCGCTGGGGCATGCGCTTCTGGAACTGGGCATTCACTTCTGACAAGCCGTTCCAGCCGATTGGCGGCGCATCTGAAGAAGTGAATCGCGGTGCTTACATCGTGGAAAGCCTCGGTCACTGTGGTTCGTGCCATACGCCACGCGGTCTCGGTATGAACGAGAAAGCGCTGGACAGCGGTGACGACAAGTTCCTCGCCGGTGGCATCCTGAACAACTGGGATGTGCCGTCGCTGCGTGGCTTACCGCGCTGGAGCGAGCAGGAGATCGTCGATTACCTGCAAACCGGTCGTAACGATAAAGCGGCGGTAGGCGGTGAGATGAAGTCAGTGATTGAGCATTCCAGCTCGCACATGACCGATGCCGACCTGAAAGCGATAGCGTCGTACCTGAAGTTTATCGGGGGCAACCCGCCGCTGCAGGCGTACAACGTGCAGAAGCAGCAGGCGACAGAAGCCAAACTGACCGCAGCGAAAAACCTGACGGAAGGTGAGCGTCTGTACATCGATAACTGCGGTGCCTGTCACTTCGTGACCGGTAAAGGCGCGCCAGGGATCTTCCCGGAGCTGGATCAGGCCACCATTGTGAATGCCAACGATCCTACCGGCTTGATCCACACCATTCTCGCCGGTGCGCAGCAGCCATCGACCGAGAAGGCGCCGTCAACCCTCGCGATGCCGGGCTTTGGCAAGCGTTTGACGGATGATGAAGTGGCGCAGCTGGCGACCTTTATCCGTCAGGGCTGGAGTAACAATGCCCCAGCCGTGACCAAAGATCAGGTTGCGGATGTGCGCAAGACGTTGAAAGCAGAGTAAATCGGGTGCGGCCTTCGGGCCGCACTCTCTTCAATGGAAAGTCCGTACCACTTCTAAAACGCCGTTAATCAAAAACTGTACGCCCATACACACCAGCAAAAAGCCCATCAACCGCGAAATTGCCTCAATCCCGCCTTTACCGACCAGCTTCATGATGGCGCCCGAACTGCGCAGCGAAATCCACAAAATCACAGCGACCGACAAGAAGGTCAGCACCGGCGCCACGTTCACCACCCAGTTAGGAAAATCGACACCCGCTTTTACGGTGGAAGCCGAACTGATGATCATCGCAATAGTGCCCGGGCCTGCCGTACTGGGCATCGCCAGCGGCACGAAGGCGATATTTACCGATTCACGATTCGCATCGGTGGCGTCGATTTCATCCTGTTTATGCCGGGCTTCAACGGAGTGGCCGACGGGTTTCGCCGGAAACAGCATGCGAAAACCGATAAAGGCGACGATCAATCCTCCTGCCATACGCAGACCAGGGATCGAGATGCCGAAGGTGTGCAGCACAGCATTCCCGGCGTACCACGCCACCATCATAATCAGGAACACGTAAATCGAAGCCTGCATGGCCTGGCGATTGCGTTCCTGGAAATTCATGTCTCCCGCAAGACCGAGAAACAGCGCCACCGTGGTCAGCGGGTTGGCCAGCGGCAACAGCACCACCAATCCCAGCCCGATGGCTTTAAACAGTTCCAGCATGGTTTTCCCCGAGTTTCAATGACACCGCGACACACCGTAGAGGCGCGTCGCGGCACAATTTAGCGCACGTATGCAAAATGCATCAATGTTTTGGCGTTTCTAACGCTTCCAGCAACTCCGGGAAGAAATCTTCCAGCAGTTCGGGCGTCATCAGCTCAGGGTAGCTTATCAGGTGTTCGCGAATGCGTTCATTGACGTCGGGCAGCAAACGCTCTGCGGCTTGGTTGGCGGTGATTTTCTTCTGCTTCATCAAACGCAGTACGTCATCCGGCAGGTTGTCTTCATCTTCGACTTCATCCACGCCTTCCAGATCGTCCAGCTCATCCAGCATATCCATCAAGGCTTCGATCTGCGGAGTGCGGGACTGATATTCAGACGGGTTTTCGTTTTCCAGATAGCGCAGCAGGGCACGGACAGGCGAACCATCGGGTTCTGCGGGAGGCTCGCTGGCAAACCAGTTCAGGAGATCATGCTGCGTCACCTGATGGACGTGATAGCCGTTATCGACCAGCTCATCGGCGAGGATGTCGGCAGTATCGTGCTCAATCAGGCAAATGTGGGTGCGATTAGGCGTGAACTGCTCCAGCCACTGGTAGATCTCTTCAATTACGCTGTCATCGTAGCTGAAGTGGTGGCTGAGATAGCTGTCATCCTGCTGGTGAACGCTGATGTGAATCAGGTCGGGATCGAAGTAAATCGCAATATTGATGCCTTTCATGCGCGCTGTCCTGTGTGGTGCAAAATCTCACTATAGCGTCAGGCAGCGCAGATGAACATGACATCGCCAGCAGCACGCGCTACTGGCGGTAAAAATTAACGCAAATCAGCACGATCCAGCCCGTAAGCACTGTCCAGAGCACCCGGTGCCATCTGCGACAAAATCATCAGGCGGTTCCAGGTATTGATGGCAGCAATCTTAAAGGTCAGCTCACTGATTTCGCCTTCAGAGAAGTGTTCACGCACTTCACCGTACAGCGCTTCATCCACGCCGTGTTCACCAATGCGGGTCAGCGCTTCGGTCAGAGCAAAAGCGACTTTCTCACGTGCGCTGAACAGCGGAGATTCACGCCAGATAGAAACGTGGTGCAGACGCAGTTCACGCTCGCCATCAATTTTCGCCTGCTTCACATGCATATCGAGGCAGAAGGCACAGTGATTGAGCTGCGAAGCACGGATATCGATCAAGTGTTTCAGTGACTTCTCCAGCGCGGTATTCGCCACGGTGTTAGAGAAATCAGACATGGATTTGGCCAGTGCTGGCGCGGTTTTAAAATGGTTAACGCGTGAAGTCATGATATTTTCCTCATTCAAAATAAGCGGTCAATAGCTTGCAGAGCCTGGGGTAATGCGGTGTCGCGGCTGACGGGATCGTGCGTACCGTCCACGCGGATAAATTCCACATCGGTGATGCCGATGTATTCGAGTGCCACGCGGATGTAAGGCGTGAACTGGTCATCCTGCACAAACGGGCCGTGGGCAAACACGCTGCCGCTGGCGACCACGCTGTACACCTTCTTGCCGCTCACCAGACCGACTTTGGTGCCTTCCGGGGTAAAGGCGAAGGTGCGTCCGGCGCGGGTGATATGGTCGAACCAGGCTTTCAGCACCGACGGCAAACCGAGGTTCCACATCGGCGACGAGATAACCAGGGTGTCGCAGGCGAACAGCTGATCCACCATTTTTTCGGAAGTCTGAATGGCAGCACGCTGTGCATCGTTACGATCCTCCGGGCGGGTAAAGAACGCGCCAATGGTGAAGGCATCCAGATGTGGCAACGGATGCTGCGCCAGATCCAGTACCGTCTCATCGAGATCGCTATGCTGGGCGCGAAGCTTCTCCACCAAACGCGCCGAGGCGTTACGTGAGGCCGATCCGGCCAGATCCGGGCTGACCTGAATATGCAGCAGTTTCATGATTTTTCCTTAACGAGATAGCGCGTTGAATGGGTGCATCTTAAACTTCTATGTCTGAGGGAAAAGGGTCAAAATGGTTTAAAACAGGTAGGACATTAGGCATCGCACTTATTGCGACATTGGAATGAGCGAGAGATAAACGTGGGCTACAAAGAAATCTACATTCGTTATCGCCAGCAGATTCTGGAAGGGCGCTTAAAGCCGGGCGATCGGGTGCCCGCGATCCGCGTGTTAGCCAGTGAGCTCCAGGTTGCGCGTAAAACCGTGGAGGCCGCCTATGAGATCCTCATTGGAGAGGGATACTTTGTCAGCCAGGGCGCGAAGGGAACACGCGTGAACCCTGCACTGAATCTTGGCGAAGCCGCCGTGGTCAACACGGCGCCACCTTCCACACCGCTTGAACATCCGGTGATTGAAAGCAAAGGCGAGCTGCGGCTGGGTATTCCGGCACTGGATGAGTTCCCGCACAAGAAGTGGCTGCTGATCTCCGGAAAGGCGGCGCGAACGTTGCGGCCCGATGAAATGATCATGCCCGCCATCATGGGCTACCAGCCATTGCGTGAGGCGATTGCCAGCTATCTCAATATTTCGCGCGGGCTCAACTGCCAGCCGGAGCAGATTTTTATCACCACCGGTTATCGCGCCAACCTGCGCCTCATCCTGGCCGTGCTGGCCCATCCTCACGACAAAGTGCTGTTTGAAGATCCGGGCTATTTCTTTGGGCAGAAACTGTTAAAGCGTATCGCACCGAACCTGCACTATGTACCGGTGGATCGTGAAGGTCTCGACGTGGATTTCCTGCAGCGTTATCACTCAGACGCACGCTTCGCGGTCGTCACGCCAACCCATCAGAGCCCGCTGGCGGTGACGTTATCATTACCCCGCAAGCATCAATTGCTGGAGTGGGCGCAGCAGAATAGCAGCTGGATCATTGAGGATGATTACGATGGCGAGTTTCACTACACGCGCAAAGTGATTCCCGCGCTGAAGAGCCTGGATGTGCACGATCGGGTGATCTACACCGGCACCTTCAGTAAAACCATGATGCCTGCGATGCGCGTGGGTTATCTGGTGATGCCGCAACAGACCATCGAACGCTTCCGCGAGCTGGGTGAAATCCTCGAAACCGGTATGCCGTTGCTACCGCAGAAAATCCTCGCACAATTCCTCAGTGATGGACACTTCTATCGCCATATCAAGAAGATGCGGATTCTCTACCAGCAGCGCCGCCGCATGATGCTGGATGCGCTACAGCACTGTTTCCCGCAGCTGTTTGACTTTGAACTCACTGATGGTGGCATGCATATCGTGGCCTTCCTGCGGCGAGGTATTCAGGATGTGGCACTGGCGGAGATTTGGCAGCGTCATCAGTTGCGGGTGTTACCGCTTTCTGGCTGGTATACACAAACCCAAAAACGCTACGGGCTGGTGATTGGCTACACCAATATTCAATCATTTGAACAGGCGGTGGATGTGCTGGGCAGGGTGGTAGAAGAAACTAAAGGGGTGATGAGTTGATGAGTTGATGGATTAATGGCCCTAGCGGCGCAATTTATTGCGCTCCCCATCAATAGTAAATAAGACGCGAGGGACAGCTCGCGCCTTATTCATGGTTACTTCACCCACTATCATTCCGGATGCAGAACGGCGGCTATCGAGAGACGCCCGATGCACTTACTCACTAAGCGATGCGGGGGAACGAAAGCCGCCAACGCACCTGCAACCCGAAGTAGGGCGTGAATTACATGCCGATATATTTCTTACCTTGTTTCAGCACCACGTCACAGGCCTTGGTCTTCACTTTCTCACCCATCGGCGAGTTGCTCAGACTCTGCAGATTCAGCTGCTGACCGTTGCCGGTGTTCAGCAAGCCTTGCAGACCCTGCTGATAATCGGTTTTCTGCTCTTGCGCGGCGGGGCTGCTCAGGCCAAGCTTGCTCAGTACCTGATCCTTCACCGATGCCACATTGTTATCCACCACGTTGTGCTGCACGCAGTAGGACATCACGCCTGCGGCGTTGGTCATGCTGTTGGAGCTAACCGCTTTGTCACCACCATTCAGTAAACCGCTCAGCGAAGAGAGCGACAGACCGCCGTTCTGCGTGTTGCTGGCGGTAGAGCCGCTGTTTTGCTGAGACAGTTGCGATGCCGCGCTGCTCAACTGATCCTGCCAACTCGCCGCCGATGCACTGCCTGCTGTCAGTGCTGCCGCGATACCCAATCCCAAAATGATGCGTTGTGTTGCTTTGTTCATCTCAACCTCTTTGTTTTATACATCTGACGCTGTCAGTTTTGGTTAAGAGAGGCGTAAGCACGGAAAGTTCCGAAGTGGCGGGAGTTTGGGAATGTTCTGGAATCTGCACAGGAAAGCGCCGAAAGGGCACTTGTGCTGCCGTGTTTGCCCCTCAGAACCTGCGAAGTGCTGGTTTTTTCAACGCTTAGCGCAAAGCGCTGTCGATTAGTGTTGCGCACTCTGTTTGTAACGGTATAATCGCCAACGTTTTCCGCATCCTCTTCAGTGCCGAAGTGGCGAAATCGGTAGACGCAGTTGATTCAAAATCAACCGTAGAGATACATGTCGGTTCGAGTCCGACCTTCGGCACCATCGATTGATGCAAAATTAAGTCGCTTACGAGCGGCTTTTTTTTGCCTGAAATTCAGAGAATGTTCCTGCTCTCTGCTAGAAAATTCTATCTCTCTTGCATGTAAGAAATGATCTAAAGTTTCACCGGAAATTGCCGCTGTGGTTAGTCGTGACAGTTCAGGGAATACTATCCATTGCGGCATGTAGTTTACAGCTTCAAACACGTACAGTTTCTTAAATTGAAATGCTGTGACGTTGCCCACGCCTTTAAACCATCCCAAAGCTTTCATTCGTTCCACACTTTGCGCTGTGTTCCGTAATGTCATGGTTTCAGCCACCGGACTACAACGGCTACTTGAAAAGAGAATTAGTGAAAGCAGAACACAGATGGCGCCTACGGCGCTGATCGGTTAATACCCATCACGGCGCATTAGGTTCTCTATGCCTTGATTTCGGCTGACTAAGTTTTAAGATGTTTCCTAAATCGACTAACTGTTAAGGAAGCGAAATGAAAAAAATCATGGTAGGAGCAGCTTTTCTTCTTATGCCTTTGTTAGCTCACGCTGGCGGTGCTGGTTACGGAAATACCAAATGGGATATGAGACCGTCCGAAGTTGTCGCGGCACAAGGAAATGGGGCACACTTGATTGCGCCTGAAAAATACAAAGGAAGTGTTGGTAAGGTTCGAATCGACAAGGTAGATATTGGAAGTGGGCTTTATAACGTTAACTTCCTTTTTGATGATTCAGATCGTTTAGTGCAGACGAATGTAACCAGTGTTGAACAGATGAATGAAGGGATCATTGTTCGTCAGTTTAACACCTTGAACCAATTGTTAACTCAGAAGTATGGCAAACCTGAATTTGCTAATGCAGACAGTGTTACTTGGAAGCTTCCTTCAACCACTGTTGAGCTAAGCAAGATGATCATCTCTGGGATTATGGCACAAACTGTAATCCGTTACATTCCAACCAGCAGAGTTACACATGATACATCCAATCTTTAAGTTAACTCGAAATATTAAACGATTTGTCGTTTAAGTTAGCAGTATAGTTATGCTTGTCTGTAATTATGATGATATTCTCAAAGGATAGGGGCGTATGTCAGATAGCTATATAGGATTAATTGGGGCAGTAGTTGGAGCAGTTATTACAGGGGGCTTCACTTTCTTCACTGACTGGCTTAAGAATAGAAATAAGAACAAAAAAGGCCTCGAAGTTCTAGCTCTTAAGCTTACATATAAATTAGAGCTTTATGCAGCACAGTGTCTTGATTGTTATAAAGATGATGGTGAAGAAGTCTGTGAAGACCAAGATGGCGTTTGTTATGGGGGAAGTTTTAAAGGTTACGAGATTGATTTCCCCGATTTTACTCTTGGTAACCTGGATGATATCGATTGGAAGCTCCTTCCAGTTAAGTTAATGCATGAAATCTTCATTCTTCCAGCCTCAGTCAGCAATGCAAAAGTGCGGGTTTTAAAAGAACTTGAAGAATATTTAACTCATGATAATAGTGATTACCCTACAACACTAAGAGCAAAGCAACTAATTGACGTGGCTTTAAAATTCTATGTAATATCATATGAGCTACGTAAGGTTTCAGGCCTACCATTGCCTAATGATTCAATTGTAATCGATACCCTTAACAAAAATAAAATAAAAATCGATGGGCATTATGATCGATTGTTTATTAAAAAGGAGTAATCATGTCAGGTTTTTTAGCAAGCACAGCCGCGGCAGTTGGGATAATTGATAAGGCAGTAGGGATAGCAAAAAAACTTTCTGATGATGGAGCTGAGCTCGATAAAGCCACCCTAAAATTGGAATTGGCAAATCTAATGGGTGAGTTGGCAAGCGTAAAGTTAGAGGTGATCAGCACACAGGCACTTTTATTCGATGCGGAAACTAAGAATAAAGATCTTGAGAAAAAATTGAATGAGAAGAAGTCGTTTTCGTTTCATGACGGGCTTTATTGGAAAGATGGTGATAAAGTTGCATTTTGCCCGAAGTGTTATGAAGGTAATCAAAAATCGGTGCATATGCGTTTAGATTTTACACAAGCAGAGCCCGAGTATGGAATTAGCTTACGCCGTTATTGGTATTGTTATCACTGTCATTTTGAGCATAACTTAACTTCTGAGTAAGTATTTTACAAAACAGAATATAATTTACTTTATTATCCGTTACGAATGTCATAGCCGCCTTGCAGTTCTGACTAGTTGTAATCTCATAATGCGGATTATGTTATGCCCTGTGTAAATGCATAGGGCAGTTTTGCCATTCTCCACACGCTCAACGTCAGTTAACGTGACCTGCACTGCTGACGCTTTAGTCGCTATTAGGCACGATAGAAGGACGGATGTTAGCTATGTTCTTAAAGTTGGCGTCAGTGCTGACAAATGAGCGACCTAGCCACGGTAAAGCGTTAGTGCAGTTGCTCCTTTTGAAAATATTTCCCGCCTCTCTTGCCAGTCGCCATAACCCATCCTATAGATCCTAATAAGATTGGAACTGAATGTAATCAGTTAGGATTATATTTGAGAGCTTGCGCTAAACTTGGTACATGACCAAAGTTGAAACAGTGATAGATACCCGCCTGACTGCTTTGCCTGCACTGTTCCAACGTGGCATAGCTGGATTGGCACATAAAATTATCTTTCATCAATTCAAACATGAACCTTTCCCTTTCTCAGTCATCAATCGAAAAAGGTTAGATCCTCGTATCTGCGCTCTGCACTCAACTCTGACTTTCATCACAATGAATTTTTCTGACGGACAGGTAATCGTCAATAATGAAGATTGCTACGGGGCATTGAAGATCATTTGTTATGGGTTTATGCGGGAAATGCAAACTTTTCTCATTGAGCCTGCTGACTTTGCATTCGTTGAAATTTTCACTGCGCCCATGATAAAGCTTCACTTTCCTGAGTTATTTAATTGATTCAGACGGTACAACGAACCCCACACACCTGGTAAACGAAATCCAATAGTTCTTTCTTCCCTGTTTCAACATCATCAAAGATTTTCGAGTGGTAGATCTCATTAGTTCCCGCGAACAAATGGCGGTACTCTGGCTTAACCTCAACCGAGGTTGCCCGTTTTAGGGTATCGGGAGAACATCGGATCCTATAACCCCCTCCGTACTTCTGAAGCATATGTACACCAGTAGAGCTGTTCCCTTTCCTCAATAAGCTGACCATATATCTCCAACGAGGGGGGCAATTAAGCCCCCCTAAAAGATTAATGTAAGAAACGGTCAAATAACCATTTAATTAAGCCACTTAACGCCACCTTGCATACCCAAACCAGAGGGATTAAGTAGGGCTTAGGCTTGCCGTTTCGGTCATAGAAGACTGATTTTGATCGCATAGGTTTTCCTTTTAGCGACTTTACAGTGAACCGAAACTGCCACTACAATAACGTTGTTAGATCGTCAGTAGGGCAGTTCGGAAACGGATAACGCTTTTACTGCTAAACACCTTTGGTGTGGGGAAAAGGCTGGAAGCATTGCAGTGCTTTCCAGCTTTTTTCTGTCCATAAATCTCCTCAGATTGCATTCACATTTAGAAATCATTATCCACGTTGTTGAATTCCCATATTCATGGCACAGCCCATCGTCAGTTATGCACAAGCCGCTCGTTATGAGTAAGCCTGAGGATAATCTCTATATATAGGGGGTGCGGGAAGTATGAACAACAATATAGTGAGTATTTTAGTCAGCATTCAGATCATCACAAGAGTTGATTTTCGCGATAAAATCCGTCATAGGGGGTAGCGAAATTCCTGGATCCCCATTCCGTAAGGCTTGCCACTAGTGTCAACTGCCTACTACATTTTTTTCACTTTTTGATCGAGCGCGTGTTTATTGCTCAAAGGTTCTCATCGCGGAAATTTCTTAAGTAAAAAAGGCCCTTACAAGGCCGCCATTAGGGAACATATCTAAAATTACTGATGAATTTTTTTTGGGTTTCGCCAGGCTAGAAGTGAGTGACGTTCAATGTTTACTTTTAGGCTGATGCCTTGACGTGTTTTTCTAAATAATTGCTCGTTAGGTAAGGCATCTTCAAGCAAACGATACTGACCGGCCCCGGTTCGTCTGGCGAATCAATCCCAAACAAATCAATAAGCATCTTTAAAATTGCGATGGATACAGCCAAAAGTCCACGAAGTAAAACAGGACCGAAAGAGGCGAGAAATAGATTTTAAAACTGAATTTTTCTGGACTGAGAAAGCAGCGACCCCCTTACGGGGGTCTCAGCTACCTTGAGGCAGGTCAGGACACTTTATCGTCATGGACGAACCTGTTACCAGGAAGTGGGATGCGATTTTGTTGCCAAAATCCCTGTAACCATCCGAAGTTCAAATAATACCCGGCAAGCCTTAGATTTGCAATTGCAGGGCAGATACAACAGTGCTTTGACCTCACACTTATGGATGAAGAGACCACGAGAATCTCATCCCACCTTCTCAGATGATTTTACTCAGACAGTTAGCATCGATTTCACCGCACCCAATACCCCACCGTCACCTGATTACTCAACACCGTTACCGCTGGCGCTATCGTGCCGCGCACCGCTGAAAAATACTCAAACCATAACGGTCCGCCAGCCGGAAAGCCGTGCGGCAGTGCCATCTCTCCGCGCAATCCCGGCAGCCTCACGCAGCGACCGCCACCGCAGACCTGCACCTGAAACCCCATTGGTACGGGCCCATCGACAGCGATGCGCCATGCCAGATGCCTGGCCATCGCGCCCGCAGGAAGCGGTACGGCGGGTTGTACCGGACGGCTTTTAAACACTTGTTTACCCTGAGTGATCACGCCGCCAAAGCTCTGGCTGCTCCATGAACCTTCTGCAGCCAGCGCCAGCGGCGAGAATAATAGCAGCCCAACCCACATCCAACTCCGCATCAGCTTTTCCCCCCAATCAGCCACGTCATCCGCACGTTGCGCTGGCTGCTGATCTCCTGGCTTGAGAGCACCGCCATCTGCGGGAACATGCGGCGCAGATAGCGCGACAGCATCAGGCGCAGCGCCGGATTCACCAGCAGCACCGGCGGCGCACCTAATCCTTCCTGATGCATCAGCGCTTGTTCGGTCTGCTTCATCAGGCTCTCGGCAATGCCCGGCTCAATGGCGCTGCCGCTTTGCGTGGCCTGTACCAGCAGCTGTTCCAGTGACACATCCAGCCCAATGACCTGAATGTCCTCCTCGCCGGGGAACCACTGCTGTGTAATGGCGCGCGCCAGACGTGCTCGCACGCGGGCAGTAAGTTCATCGGCATCGCTGCTGGCCGTGGCAAACTCCGCCAGCGTATCGATAATGGTGCGCATATCGCGGATCGGCACGCGCTCTGCCAACAGGTTCTGCAACACCTTGTGCAGCAAGGTCAGGCTGATGACGGCGGGGATCAGATCCTCTACCAGTTTCGGAGCATGTTTGCTGAGCTGGTCCAGCAACTGCTGCGCTTCCTGACGGCCAAATAGCTCTTCGGTATGGGTCGAGATCAGATGATTAAGATGGGTGGCGACCACGGAACTCGGGTCGACCACGGTATAGCCCAGCGTTTGCGCCAGTTCGCGCTGCACCTCGTCGATCCATAACGCGGGCAATCCAAAGGTGGGCTCGATGCACGGCGTGCCGGGAATCTCACCTTCGGCGCAGCCGGGATCGATCGCCATCCAGCGGTCGGGCTGGATCTCGCCGTGGCCGATCTCAACGCCTTTGAGCAAAATGCGATAGCGAGTTGGCGGCAAATCAAGGTTGTCACGGATATGCACTGCAGGGGGTAAGAAGCCCATCTGCTGGGCGAATTTTTTGCGGATACCGCGCACGCGCGTCAGCAACTGGCCTTGCTGCTCATGATCGACCATCGGGATCAGGCGATAACCGACTTCCAGTCCAAGCTCATCTTCCAGCTGAACATCAGCCCAGCTCGCTTCGTTGACCTGCGCAGCCTCGCTCTCTGCCCGCGTCACGGGCGAAGCACCGGCTGCCGGTTGCTGCAGGGCGCGGCCGCGCAGCCACCAGGCTAATCCGAGCAACAGGGCGGTAAACAGCAGGAAAACGATGTTCGGCATGCCGGGAATCAACCCGAGCAAGCCAATCACCACGGCGGCTAGCGTCAGCACGCGCGGAGAGGTAAACAGCTGGCCCACCATCTGCTCGCCCACATCCTGATCGTTGACCACGCGCGTGACGACCACGCCCGCTGCGGTGGAGATCACCAGCCCTGGAATCTGTGCCACCAGGCCATCGCCAATGGTCAACAGCGTGTAAGTCTCACCCGCCACGCCCATGGTCATGTCATGCTGCATCACGCCGATGATCAAGCCGCCAATAATGTTGATCGCCATGATCATCAGTCCGGCAATCGCATCGCCGCGCACAAATTTACTGGCACCGTCCATCGATCCATAAAAGTCCGCTTCCTGCGTCACCTCTTTGCGGCGGCGTTTGGCTTCCTCTTCGCCGATCAAACCGGCGTTGAGATCGGCGTCGATCGCCATCTGCTTGCCGGGCATGCCATCCAGCGTGAAACGCGCGCCGACTTCAGCGATACGTCCCGCACCTTTGGTAATCACCATAAAGTTGATAATAATCAATATGATAAAAACGATAATGCCAATGGCGAAATTGCCGCCCACCAGGAAATGACCAAAGGCTTCCACCACCTGGCCGGCCGCATCTGAGCCGGTGTGGCCTTGCATCAGAATCACGCGCGTCGAGGCGACATTCAGCGCCAGGCGCAGCAGGGTGGAGAACAGCAGCACGGTGGGAAACGCCGAGAACTCCAGCGTCTTCTGCGTAAACATCGCCACCAGCAGGATCATGATCGACAGTACGATATTGAAGGTAAACAGCAGATCCAGCACGAAGGTCGGCAGCGGCAGGATCATCATCGCGAGGATGGTCATGATCAACACCGGCCCGGCCAGCACCTGCCATTGCGTCTCTTTCAGGGTCGGCAAACGTAATTTTGTGGCGATATTAGCCATCACTCTCACTCTCTTGGGCAAAATCCAGTTTTTCCGGGACCGGCAAATTCATCGGGCGTGACGGTGGGTTGCCGTAGCCTTTGCGCCAGCGGCGCAGGCCGTAAACCCACGCCAGCACTTCCGCCACGGCGTTATACAGTTCGGTTGGCACGGGGGCGCCGGTCTCGCAATGGCGATACAAGGCGCGTGCCAGCGGTGGAGCATCCAGCATCGGGATGCGGTTCTCAGCGGCGAGTTCGCGGATGCGCAGGGCAATCAGGCCGCTGCCTTTCGCCACCACCACCGGCGCGCCCATGCTGCCTTCCTGATATTTGAGCGCCACCGAGTAGTGCGTTGGGTTATTCACCACCACATCGGCGTCAGGCACGGCAGCCATTTGTCGTTGCTGCGCCATCTGGCGCTGCAACTGGCGAATACGGCCTTTCAGCAGCGGATCGCCTTCCTGTTTTTTGAACTCATCTTTCACGTCCTGACGGCTCATACGCAGCTTTTTCCAGTTGC
This sequence comes from Pantoea sp. ME81, assembly GCF_903970985.1. Classification (NCBI taxonomy): domain Bacteria; kingdom Pseudomonadati; phylum Pseudomonadota; class Gammaproteobacteria; order Enterobacterales; family Erwiniaceae; genus Pantoea; species Pantoea sp. ME81. Next base: position 45,734 of record NZ_CAJCKS010000009.1, read on the forward strand.
TCCACAGCTGATACACCACATCGAAAATCACCATCGGGATCAGCGACAGGATGATGATCAGCATGCACAGCATCAGTAACTGGCTGATATCGTTAAGCGCCATGTTGAGGGGTTCAAACATCAACGCGATCAACTGGCTTTTATTCAGCATCAGGAACAGACCGCCGCCGGTCGCTGCCAGTAACACTTTGAGAATCGCTTTCACCATCTCGGACAGCATCTGTGAAGAGAACAGGCGTTTGAGGCCCGACAGCGGGTTGAGCTTTTTGGGATTGAACTTGATCGCCTTGCCGCTCAGGTTGAGGCCACCGATGATCGCCGGCGCCGTCAGCGCGGTGAGATACAACCCGCCGACCAGCGGCAACAGCGCCAGCATAGCGATCCCCAGTAAGGATGCGGCCTGATCCAGCATATGCTGCGGATCGCGCACCAGCAGGCGATCAAACGCCAGTCCGTTGTGCATCAACTGCTGCAGCTTTCGCGCCAGCTGACTGCCACCGATCGCCATCAATCCCCAACCCACCAGCAACATGGCCAGCGTGGTCAGTTCGCGCGATCGCGGAACCTGTCCCTCTTCCCGTGACTTTTTAATGCGTTCGGGTGTGGGATCCTCGGTCTTCTCGTTGTCGCTCTCTTCAGCCATGACGCATCAGAAACCCAGCGAGTCCAGCAGATCATCCACCTGCTCTTGTGAAGCGGCGATCCCCTGAGCGTGGGGATTAACTTGCGGGCCGTTCTTCAACTGCACTTCGCTCGGATCCTCAGGCGCATCACGATCGCCCATGTTCTCGACCAGCACGCTGATCAGCTCGCGCTCCACGGTATCGATCACCTGCATCAGGCTGTTCAGCACCTGGCCGGTGAGATCCTGAAAATCCTGCGCCATCATGATCTCGGTGAGTTCGTCATTGGTCTGTTGGGTTAAATCAGGCACCCTTTGCAGATAAGCGCGGGTGTCGTGCACCAGCCCGCGCGCCTGAGCCAGCGGTTGCGGATCGGCAAACCAGCGATCCCAGCGATCGCTCAGTGCGCTGGCGTCATCGCTCAAAGCCAGCTGTAGCGGGCGCGCGGCCTCGACGCTGGTCAGGGCGCGATCGGCCGCCTGCGAGGTTTTACTCACCACGTAACGCAGGCGGTCACGCGTATTGGGAAATGCATCGGCCACCTCAAAGATGGTCTGCTCCAGACCCAGATTAGCCATGCTGTTACGCAGCAGGCGTGTGAGATGCCCGATACGTATAAACAGATCTTTCGGGTTTTCACTCGGCATATCCGTGGGTGAGTTCATGCTGATTACCCCAGTTTTTCAAAGATTTTGCCGAGCTTCTCTTCCAGCGTGGCAGCCGTGAAGGGCTTGACGATATAGCCGTTCGCGCCCGCCTGGGCAGCGGCAATGATGTTCTCACGCTTGGCTTCGGCCGTGACCATCAGCACCGGTAGTTTGGCCATGGCGGCATCGCTGCGAATGGCCTTCAATAGTTCCAGCCCGTCGAGATTGGGCATATTCCAGTCGCTGACCACGAAATCGAACGTGGCGGCACGCAGTTTATTCAGCGCATCCTGACCATCCTCCGCCTCTTCAATATTTTGATAGCCGAGGTCCTGCAGCAGGTTACGCACGATGCGTCGCATAGTGGCAAAGTCATCTACCACCAGAAAACGCAGGTTTTTATCTGACATCTCAATGTTCTCCTGAACCGGTTAATCCATTTATTTGCGTTGTAGGTTGTTGCTGAAACCGTCGAGTAAACGCTGGCCGACCTGATCCAAATCCACCACCTCACAGGCACCGTTCAGCGCAATGGCTTCGCGCGGCATGCCGAACACCACACAACTGGCTTCGTCCTGCGCCAGCGTCCATGCACCGGCCTGCCGCAGCGTTAGCAGGCCGCGTGCGCCATCGTTGCCCATACCGGTGAGGATGGCGGCGCTGGCGAGTTTGCCTGCCTGCTGCGCCACGGAATGGAAAAGCACATCCACCGACGGGCGATGGCGATTGACCGGCGCGTTGTCGCTGATCTGCACTTCGTAACCCCGACTGCGGCGCACGATCTCCAGATGACGATCGCCCGGCGCAATCAGGGCATTGCCCGGCAACAGCGGTTCACCGTGTTCGGCTTCACGTACCGAAATCTGGCACAGTGAGTCCATGCGTTGGGCGAAGGAGCGGGTAAAACCGGCAGGCATATGTTGGGCGATGACGATGCCGGGACTGCTTAACGGCATCTGTGTCAGCACCCGGCGCAGCGCTTCGGTGCCGCCTGTAGACGAGCCAATGGCGATGATTTGCGAGGCATCGGTCTTGATGCCAGCCAGCAGCGAGCCGGAGGCAGCGTTGAGCCGATAGCGATTAGGATTGGCTTTGGCGGCTCCACGAATTTTGTCTGCCAGCAGCGCGCCCCATGCCGCCAGATCGCCGGGCATCTGGTTACCGGGTTTAGGGATAAAATCCACCGCGCCCTGTTCCAATGCATTGAGCGTGGCGCTGGATCCGCGCGTGGTCATGCTGGAGATCATGATCACCGGCATGGGCCGCAGCCGCATCAGTCGGCTCAGAAACTCCAGCCCGTCCATGCGCGGCATATCAATATCCAGCGTCAGCACATCCGGGTTGAATTGTTTAATCAGGTCACGGGCGATCAGCGGATCGGGTGCCGTAGCCACCATCTCCATATCGGCCTGCTGATTGACGATGGCGCTGAGCATATTGCGCATTAAGGTGGAATCATCCACCGCCATCACGCGTATTCGCTTCAAGGTGCAACCTCCATCCGTTCGTACACTGATTGCCCACGCAACTGCAGCGGCAACGTGGGCTGGGAGAAGTGTTCAGAGTGACCAACAAACAGCAAACCGCCGGGTTTGAGCAGGCGAGCGAAGCGCTCCAGTAGCCGAATCTGGGTGGGAAAATCAAAATAGATCATGACGTTGCGGCAGAAGATGGCATCAAACGGCTGAGGCAGCGGCCAGCTGTCCGCCAGCAGATTGATCTGTTGATAATGGATGTTCGCCAACAGCGCGGGTTTCACTTTGACGTACTCGCGACTGTGACCACTGCCGCGCAGAAAATAGAGACGTTTCTGCGTCTGATTCAGCATTTGAATGTCGCTAAAGCGATAGATTCCCGCCTGCGCTTTGGCCAGCACATCGGTATCAATATCAGACGCCCAGACGCGTAATCCGCTGCCCAAAACCTGATCCAGCGTGATGGCGATTGAACAGGGTTCTTCACCGGTCGAGGCGGCGGTACACCACACGCGATAATCTTTCGGACGCTGGCGTGCATGTTCCGCCAGAATCGGGAAATGATGCGCTTCCCGGAAAAACGACGTGAGATTGGTGGTCATGGCATTGATAAAAATCTGCCACTCCGGCTGCTCAGGGTGGGATTCGAGCAGGTCGGCATAAGCTGTAAAGGTGTTCAGTTTGAGTTCGCGCACCCGGCGTGAGAGACGGTTAAATATCATCTCTTTTTTTTGTGTATTCACCACAATGCCGGCGCGCTGATAAATCAGTTTTCCCAGGCGAATTAATTCAATATCGGTTAATGACAGCGAGCCGGGTAATAAGCGCGCAGCTGTGGTGTTATTTTCATGCATTGCCATCAAGCCTTATACCGGCGTATTCATCACTTCCTGATACGCAGCAATCATTTTATTTTTAGCCTGCATGCCAAAGCTAAATGAAATAGAGGATTTCTGCATCGCCAGCATCACATCGTTAAGGCCGAGATCGCTGCTGCCTGACATCCACTGCTGCGTTTTGGTTTTGGCATCCAGCTGGGTTTTATTTATCTCATTGATACTGTGCAATAACTTATCTGAGAAGGAAGGGGTGTTATCGCGCGGAGATATCGCGCCTGTGACTTGTTGCGCCTGAGATTGAATCTGATCGAGTACGCCTCGTAATAAGCTCGCTGACATGCTTCACGCCCATAGGAATAAGAATATAGAGCGGCAGATTAGCATTCGAGGCTATTCATCAGAAAATGCAATAAGACAACACAACTTCGAGCTTATTGCCCATTAATAAATCGCGCTTTCGATGAATAATGATTCTCTGAATATTCCTGATGACCTATTACTATTTTTACAGGAAGGCGGCATGAGTGCCACGTTAAAGGATTTAAATCATCACCCGTCCGCACAATTAAAATCGGTGCTGTTATCGCTGCGATCCAGCCCGAAAATCGCGCTGGCGATTGCCGCAGCGGCCACGCTTTCGGTGGTTATCGCGCTGGTGATGTGGGCCAATCAGCAGAGTTACAGCATCCTGCTCAGCAATATCAGTGATGAAGACGGCGGTGCCATCGTGGCGCAGCTCACCCAGCTGAACGTTCCTTATCGCATTGACGCCTCGAGCGGTGCGATCCGGGTGCCAGAAGGGCTGGTGCATGAAGTCCGTATGAAGCTGGCGCAGCAGGGTTTACCCAAGGGTGGAGCAGTCGGCTTTGAGCTGCTGGATCAGGAAAAATTTGGCATCAGTCAGTTCAGCGAGCAGGTGAACTTCCAGCGTGCACTGGAGGGGGAGCTGTCGCGCACCATTGAGAATCTGGGTCCGATCCAGTCGGCGCGCGTGCATCTGGCGGTGCCCAAACCGTCCCTGTTTGTGCGTGAGCAGAAAGCGCCTACCGCCTCGGTGAGCGTCAATCTGATCAACGGCCGCACGCTGGATGAAGGCCAGATTGTGGCGATAACGCATCTGATCTCCAGTGCGGTAACCGGCCTGGCAGCAGAGAACGTCACGCTGGTGGATCAGCGTGGCAATTTGCTGACGCAGAGTGGCATGCGCGGTCTGCAAACCTCACAGCTGAAATACACCAACGACATTGAGTTTGATTACCAGCAGCGAATTCAACGTATGCTGGCGCCGCTGGTGGGTGAAAACAACGTGCGAGCGCAGGTCACGGCGCAGATCGATTTCACCCAGCTGGAGCAGACCCAGGAGCAATATCAGCCGAATAGCGATCCGCAAAAAATGGCGATTCGCAGCCGACAGGCCAGCCAGGCAGAGCAGGGCAACAACAGTGGCACTGGCGGTGTTCCTGGCGCACTCAGCCATCAGCCGCCCACGCCCGCCACGGCACCGATTACCCAGCCATTAAGTGCCAGCGACAGCAACCGTCCCGCAGGCCAGCCTTTCAATAATCGCAACGACGAGACCACCAATTTTGAGCTGGACCGCACACTGATCCACAGCAAATCCAGCATCGGCCGCATTGAACGCCTTTCGGTGGCGGTGGTGATTAACCATCTGCCGCAGGGCGAAGAGGGCAGCGTGAGTGCGATGAGTGATGAGCAGCTGGCCCGCCTGAATACCCTGGTGCAGGAAGCGATTGGCTATCAAGCCACGCGGGGAGACAGCATCAATATCATGCATGCGCCGTTTAACGGCCTGGTCGATGAGCCTCCGCTGCCGCTGTGGCAGCAGGCGAGTTTCCACACGCTGTTAATGAATCTGTTCCGCTATCTGGTGGTGGCGATCATCGCCTGGATCATGTGGCGCAAACTGGTGCAACCGAGCTGGGAACGCCATCAGCAGACCACGCTGCGCCAGATGGAGCTGGAGAAAGAGGCGCGCGACGAGGCCGCTGCAGCGCAAAAACATGTGGCAGAGAACGATGTGCGCCAGCGTGCTCAGCAGCGTGCGCATACCGAAATTAGCACTCAGCAACTGCGTGAGCTGGCAGAGCAGGAGCCTCGCGTGATTGCGCTGGTGCTGCGCCAGTGGATGAACCAGGAGGGCAGGCCATGAATGCGGCAGATAAGAGTGCGGTGGTGATGCTGACGCTGGGCGACGAGCTGGCGGCAGAGGTGTTTAAGCATCTCAATGCGCATGAGGTGAAGCAGATCGGCGGTGCGATGGTCAACATGGCCGGATTTAGCCATCAGCAAATGGCGGCGGTATTGCAGCAGTTTGAACAGGATTCCAGTGAATATGCCGCGCTCAGCCTGAACACCAATGATTATCTGCGCAGCGTGCTGGTGAAGGCACTGGGCGAAGATCGTGCCAGTTCGCTGCTGGAAGATCTGCTGGACACCCAGCAGGGCAGCAACGGCATGGAAACGCTCAACTTTATGGAGCCGCAGGCGGTGTACGATCTGATTTGCGAAGAGCATCCGCAGATCATCGCCACCATTCTGGTGCACCTCAAGCGCAATCAGGCCGCTGATGTGCTGGGCAAGTTTGAAGACCGCGAGCGCAACGACATCATGCTGCGTATCGCCACCTTTGGCGGCGTCCAGCCTGCCGCGCTGCAAGAGTTGACCGAAGTGCTGAATACCTTGCTGGATGGTCAAAATCTCAAGCGCAGCAAAATGGGCGGTGTGCGACCGGCCGCCGAGATCCTCAACCTGATGAAAACTCAGCAGGAGGCTTCTGCGATTGAAGCGGTGCGTGATTTTGATCAGGAGCTGGCACAGAAACTGATCGATGAGATGTTCCTGTTTGAGAACCTGATCGAAGTGGAAGATCGCCATATTCAACGACTGCTGCAAGAGATCGAAAATGAAACCCTGTTGATCGCGCTAAAAGGGGCCAACGACGCGCTGCGCACCAAGTTCCTCGCCAACATGTCGCGCCGCCAGGCGGAGCTGATCCTCGACGATCTGGCTTCGCGTGGCCCGGTACGCTTGTCGCAGGTTGAGGCCGAGCAGAAAACCATCCTGAATATTGTGCGCAAACTGGCGGAATCCGGTGAGATTGTGATTGGAGGCAGCGACGATGCCTATGTCTGATCACGCACAGTGGCGCCGCTGGCATCCGGATAACCTGCTGCAGGAAGCGCCGGAAATCACGGTTGAAATCGATAGCTCGGCCTCGGAGGCCCAGCGGCAGGCGGACCTGGCGCGCCTGCGTAAACAGGCTGAACAGCAAGGTTTCAGTCAGGGCATGAAACAGGGTGAAGAGGCGGGTCAGCAGCAGGGCTACGAAGCTGGATGGCGCGAAGGGCATGAAGCGGGTCTGGCGCAGGGCATCGAGCAGGCCGCAGCACAGCAGCAGGCGCTGTTGCGTCAGGCCGAGTGCTGGCTGCAAAACTTTAAGCTGGCGCGTGAGAACCTCGACAGTGTGATCCCCGGTCGTCTGGTGCAGTTGGCGCTCACCGCCGTGCAGCAGTTGTATGGCCGTCAGGCACAGATCGATCACTCCGCGCTGCTGCAACAAATTCGGCAATTGTTGCAGCATGACGCACTGCTGCACGACTCTATCCAGCTCTACGTGCATCCCGACGATCGTGCGGTGATTGAGCAGGCACTGGCGCAGGCGTTAACCGAGACGGGCTGGCAGCTACACAGCGATGCACAGCTGGCGCCCGGCGGCTGTCGCATTACCTCGGCTGAAAGCGAGTTCGATGCCAGCCTGGAAACGCGCTGGCAGGCGCTGTGCCAGCTGGCGCGTCAGGAGAATGTGCCATGAGCCAGCAACTCAGGCAGTGGCTCGATGCGCTCGACACCATTGAGCACAACATGGCGGCGGTGCCGGGGTTTCGCCAATACGGCAAACTGACGCGCGCCACCGGGCTGGTGATGGAAGCTGTGGGGCTGATATTGCCGATAGGCGCGCTGTGTCTCGTCGAGCGGCAGACCGCGCAAGGCAAAACCGTGGTCGACACGGAAGTGGTGGGTTTCAACGCCCACACGCTGTATCTGATGCCGCTGGCGCAGGTGGAGGGCATTGTGCCTGGCGCGCGAGTTTATGCGCCCGCGCACGACAGCGGCGGGGGTAAACAGTTGCCCGTTGGGCCCCAGCTGTTGGGTCGGGTACTGGATGCGCAGGGCCATCCGCTGGATGGCGGTGCTGCACTCGGCAAACCGCTGGCGAGCCTGTTCACCGCTTCACTCAATCCGCTGCATCGCGATCCGATCAAAAGCGTGCTGGACGTTGGCGTGCAGGCGATCAATGGCCTGCTGACAGTCGGTCGTGGTCAGCGCATGGGCCTGTTTGCCGGTTCCGGTGTGGGCAAAAGTGTTCTGCTTGGCATGATGGCGCGTTTTACCACCGCCGAGGTGATCGTGGTGGGATTGATTGGCGAACGCGGCCGCGAAGTTAAAGATTTCATTGAAAATATTCTGGGTGAAGCCGGGCGTTCGCGCGCAGTGGTAATTGCCGCACCTGCCGATGTATCGCCGCTGCTGCGCATGCAGGGCGCGGTGTATGCCACGCGCATTGCAGAAGACTTTCGCGATCGCGGCATGAATGTCCTGCTGATCATGGATTCCCTGACGCGCTATGCCATGGCGCAGCGTGAAGTGGCGTTAGCCATCGGCGAGCCGCCCGCCACCAAAGGCTATCCACCTTCGGTATTTGCCCGGCTGCCCGCGCTGGTGGAGCGCGCGGGCAATGGCATGGCAGGCGGCGGATCGATCACCGCGTTTTATACCGTATTGACCGAAGGCGACGATCCCCAGGATCCGATTGCCGATGCGGCACGCGCGATTCTCGACGGCCACATTGTGTTGTCACGTCGGCTGGCGGAAGCGGGGCACTATCCGGCGATTGATATTGAAGCCTCAATCAGCCGCGCCATGACCGAACTGATTCCGCAGGCGCAATATCGCAAGGTGCAGCGCTTTAAGCAGCTGCTGGCTTGCTATCAGCGTAACCGCGATCTGGTCAGTGTCGGTGCCTATGCGTCAGGCAGCGATGCGCTACTCGATCAGGCCATCGATCGCTTTCCCGTTCTTGAAGCCTTTCTCCTGCAGGCGATTCACCAACGCAGCGACTACCCGACTGCGATAGCGGCGCTGGCTCAATTATTCCCTGACATCCCGGAGTGACAATGCACATGCGCAATCCCATGGTTATGTTACGTGACAGAGCCGAAGAGACACTGACCGCCTCCACGCAAACGCTGGGGCAGGTGCAGCAGACGTTGCAACACGCCGTGGCGCAGCATCAGCAGCTAAAAGCCTATGCAGATGAGTATCAGCAGTCACTGCGGCGGGGCATGACGGGCAGCGGTATGTCGGTGGCGCATCTGGTCAATCATCAGGCGTTTATCGTGTCGCTCAATCAGGTGGTCAGGCAGCATGAGCACCAGGTCGATCAGTGCGAACGTGCCGTCGATGGCGCGAAAAAATGCTGGATTAATGACAAGCAGCGCCTGAACGCGTTTGAAACCTTGCTGGCGCGGCGGCAGAGTGCTGAGGCGCAGGCGGCCAGCCGTCGTGAGCAGAAGCTGATGGATGAGTGTGCGCAGCGAATCAATCCTCAACGAGGACGGTTATGACGATGGATATCACGGCACTGCTTAACGGCAAACTCAGCGATGTGTTGAAAACCCGCGAGCCGACTGACGAGGATTTTAGCGAACTGCTACTGGAGAAGCAGGATGGCATGCTGGTGATGGGCGAACCTTTGCTATCGGTGTTAGCCACTTTGAAAGCCGGGCCGGTGCCAGCGCTCGCGGATCAAGCGCGTGTGCCAGTGTCTGCAATTTCGGACAGTGACAACCCCCGCTGGCAGTTGCAACAGCGGGTGAGCCAACAGTCGGCAAACCAACAGGCGGCCAACCTGCACAGATCGGTCACCGCCGACCCGAACGGATTAAACAACGCTGTGTCTGACACCAGCGGGAAATTCACTGCTTTGGACATGCGCCATGCGCTTTTCGCCGATAAGAGTCGCCTGTCCGTCGCGGATACTCGCCATGCACTTGTTGCCAACGCGAGTAGCCAGCCTGTCGTGAAAACGCGCAGTCCGCTTCTCGCCGAAATGCGCAGCGCGCCCGCCGATCGGTTTAGTCCGCCAGGTTCAGTCAGCCGGTCACCTGTGCCGCAGCCCGAAGTTTCTGCCACGGCAGCCAGCGCGCTGCTCGCCGATCGACAAGCTGCGTCTGTTATAGCAGTGCACACTGACACTTCAGCGAACACTGAGCTGGGACTCTCCGCCAATCATCCTATTCCGATGCCGTTACAGCGAGCGCTGCCCGCGCCGGCAACGGTCACGGTGGCCCTGCAACATCCACCTGAATCTCCCGCGTGGAAGCAGGAATTCAGCCAGCAGATTGCATTACTGAGCCGTCAGGGCGTGCACAGCGCGGAGATCCGCCTGCATCCGGAGAGCTTAGGTTCGTTGCAGATTTCCCTGCGCATGAAGCAAGAACAGGCGCAGATCCATATCGTCAGCGAACATGCTGGCGTACGTCAGGCCATTGAGCAGGCATTGCCGCAACTGCGAGCGGCGATGGCCGAGTCCGGCGTGCAGCTGGGGCAAGCCAGCGTGGGCAGTGAAAACCCACATGCCAATGCAGATGGCCAGCGCGGATCCTCACAGCCACCATCGCCTGACGATGCAGATGACCATCGAGCGGGAGAAGACGAATCCACCACAGAGTTAATAGCGTCAGCACCGGGAAATATTTATGGAATAAATACCTTCGTATAAAAGGGTGAATTAGCCTCAGGTGTGAAATGACATTGGCTCATTCCACCACATCAAAAAATATTATAATCATGCTCTTCATCATTATTGTTGAGTCTATTAATTCTCACGCTGAGTGTATTCATTATGGAAGAAGAAAAGACCGATAAACCAAAACGTAGCCGCCTGCGAAGACGCCTTATTATATTTCTCACGCTCAGCCTGATAACCCTGGGTGGAGGTGTAGCCTATTGGTTTTGGCTGGAAAAACAGAACGCCTCGACTGACGAGCCGAAAGCACCGGTAATAGAAAAAGTGGAGCCGGTCTATGTGCCGCTGAATACTTTCACCGTCAGTCTTAAACCCACCGAGGAAGAAGCCGACCGCGTGCTGTATTTAGGCATTACGGTGAGTTTTATTGATTCACAGTCATCGGCGACGTTAGCGAAATTTATGCCGGAATATCGCAGCCGGCTATTTATGTTATTCACCCAGCAAACTTATGAAACGTTATCAACGGATGAAGGAAAGCATCAGTTGATTGCCGATATTCAAACAGCACTCAGCCAGCCATTGCCACATCAACAGGCGATCACGCCCGCTGAAGTGTTAATTAATGAATTTATTCTGCGGTAAATAACTATGTCAGATAGCTTTTTGTCTCAGGATGAAATTGATCGCCTGCTGAATGCCGACAGAGATAGCAGCGCACCGGTCTCAGGCAGTGCAGAAGCCAGTGATATCCGGCCTTACGATCCGCATACGCAGCGTCGGGTGATTCGCGAGCGTCTGCACTCGCTGGAGATCATTAATGAGCGCTTCGCCCGCCAGTTCCGCATCGGGCTGTTTAATCTGCTGCGACGTGGCCCGGATGTGACCGCTGGCAATATTCAAATCCAGTCCTACCACGAGTTCGCGCGCAATTTGCCGGTGCCCACCAACCTGAATCTGCTGCACCTGCATCCGTTGCGTGGCACTTCGCTGATGGCCTTCTCACCGGGGCTGGTGTTTATGGCAGTGGATAACCTGTTTGGCGGCGATGGGCGTTTTCCCACCAAAGCCGACGGGCGCGAATTCACCCCCACCGAGCAGCGTGTAATTAACCGCATGGTGAGCATGGCGCGCGAAGCCTATGAGTTCGCCTGGAGCACCATTTTCAGCATCAAAACCGAGTACATCCGCTCAGAAATACAGGTGAAATTCACCAACATCACCTCATCACCCAATGACGTGGTGGTCACCACCCCATTTGCGGTCGAGATTGGCTCGCATCGTGGCGAATTTAATATCTGTATCCCGTTTAGCACCCTCGAACCGCTACGCGAACTGTTAAGCAATCCGCCGCTCAGCCACTCCCGCAGTGAAGATGCTCACTGGCGCGGCATGCTGGCGGGCGAGATGCGCGAAACCGAGCTGGAGCTGGTGGCGACCTTTGCGCAAATGGAAACCCGGCTCTCATCGGTGCTGCGCATGCAGCAGGGCGATGTACTGACCTTCGACAAACAGGACCGCATCACCGCCAGCGCCGGCGGTGTGCCGATATTCACTGCGCACTACGGGGCCGTGAATAACCAATATGCCCTCAAGGTTGAACAAAAAGTTCAGCCCGCATTGTCATCAATTAGCAAGGAGCCACATCCCCATGAGTGATAACCCCACCTCGACGGGCGCTGAAGATCCCTCTATCGATAATCTTTGGGGAGACGCCATGAGCGAGCAGCAGGCCGCCAGCAGCGCATCGCAAAGCACTGACGATCTGAGCCTGATTATGGATATCCCGGTGAAAATGACCGTGGAACTGGGCCGTACCAAAATGACCATCAAAGAGCTGCTGCGTCTCAGCCAGGGGGCAGTCGTGACACTGGATGG
>NZ_CAJCKS010000010.1:0-57938 GCF_903970985.1 Pantoea sp. ME81
ACGGCTTCACCGCTGTGTGGATCCACTCCCACGCGATGCAATCCCACATCGACTTTGATGGCAATGGACAACTCACTGGCAGGCTGCTGGCGATGCGCTTGAGCGATGGCTGTGACGCCGAGAGCACAGTCGGCAATACAGGTGACGCGCGCCTGATGTTGCACGGCAACAGCCAGTAGTTCAGTAAGCGTATCGGCGTGAACAACCGGATAAGCCAGCAACAAATCGCGCTCCCCACCGAGGATAAAGGCAATACCCTCACTGGGTTTTGACACGGTAATACCATGCGCGCCTAACTGGCGTTGCTGTTCGGCAATCCAGACACTTTTATGCGTTTTGATATGTGGACGCAGCGTAACGCCAGCGGCATCGGCTTTTTGCTGCATGTGTTGCAGATTGCGTTGCAGGCGCGTCGCATCAATTTCGAGGTAAGGCGTCAGTCGGTCAGCGATAAGCGGGCGTAACCAGCCGGCATTGGCATTCTGTTCCATCATGATAGTCCGCAGAGTATTCCAGGTGCGGACTATCATTCATCAATGTGCGGCAGAATGCCAGCCGTCAGCTTATCCCTTCACTGAAGGGCCAGTGTTCTGGAATCCGCCCCCCAGGTCTTCAATCAGTACCACCGCCAGATTGATCTGCTGCGCTTGTAACGCCACCAGTTTCTGATCGGACTCGATGAGTTGGTTCTGGATGGTTAGCACATCAAGGTACGGACGCAATCCTGCGGTGTATTCACGGTTTAAATCATCCCATGCGCTATGAATGAGTTGATTCGCGCTCTGCTGCTGCGCCAGCTGATCCTGAATTGATTGCAGCTGCGTAATGGTATCGCTGATATTCCCCAGGGAACCAATCAGCAGCTTGTTGTACTGCGCGACAGCCAGATCATAGTTAGCGTCACTTTCCGCTAAATCGGCGCGGCGCTTGCCGGCATCGAAGATCGGCAGAGACAGGCTTGGACCCACGTTAAAGAATCGGCTGGGTGCACCGAAAAATGCATCGCCGAGCAGTGAACGCGTACCGGCTTCCGCCACCAGGTTGATGTTAGGATAGAACTCGGTTTTCGTTGCGGCAATTTGTTTTGATGCTGCTTCTACGCGCCAGCGTGCTGCCACCACATCCGGGCGACGACCCAGTAGCTCCGCTGGAATATTACCCGGCAGCGTGGCGGCAATGGGGACACTCATTTTCGCTGGTTTCAGTTGGTGCCAGTAATCCGGCCCTTTACCAATTAGCGTGGAAAGTTGAATGCCAGCATCGGTGACATTCTGTTTGGCTTCGGTTAGGGTGGCTTCAGCGGTTTTTTGCTGCGATAACGCCTGCTTGTATTGATAGTCGGACGTCAAACCGGCGCTGACATACTGCTGCTGAATTTTGGCGATGCCACTGGAACGGTCGGCATTCTGTTTTGCCAGTTCAGCGTTCGACCAGGCCAGGTTGAGGTTATTCCAGGCGCGCGTCACGTTGACGGCGAGCGTCAACTGGCTGGCCTGGCGATCCAACTCACTGGCGCGCGCCTGACCTAGCGCGGCTTCTGCTGCATCTTTCTTACCGCCCCACAGGTCAAAGGTGTAGCTCATGCCGATATTGGCCGTGCGCAGCGTGCTGTAGCTTTTACCTTGCAGAAGCGGGTCGTCGACTTTTGCCACACGGGAACGCGTGATCCCGGCATTGAGATCCACATCGGGATAGCGCTCAGCCTCGGCGGCAATGACCTGCGCATTGGCTTTGTCTGCCTGCGCGTTCACCACCTGCAAATCCGGGCTTGAAGTCATAGCATCGGCAATGAGCCGATTCAGTTGCGGATCGTTAAATCCCTGCCACCATTCGGTTTTTGGCCAGTTTGCTGCACTGAAATGCGCGCCGCTAAGGGATGCTTTGGCTTGCAGTGAGTTGGCATCAAGCAGAGAGTTATGAGGATGTAAGCCGTGCGGATTGGCACAACCGGTCAGCAGAGCGCTGGCCACGGCAAGCGCCAGCAGCGCGCGTGGTTTGGTGGTAAGTAGCAGGTTCATGTTTTTGGTCAGAATAGAAGAGAGCAGACCATTACATGAGTCTGTGCAATTTTTGACAAACCTGTTTTTCGTTAAGAATGGTTGGTAAATGTGAGCAGTGCAGAAGGGGCAGCAGGCGAAGGCCTGCTGCATCAACAGATTAGACGTAAAGTGACGCTTCACCCGGTGGGCGAGTTTTAAAGCGGCGGTGCAGCCATAAGTACTGCTCAGGTGCGCGCAGGATCTCTTTCTCGATCACTTTATTCATGTAAGCCGCGGCAGCCGCTTCATCTTCATACGGATAGTTTTGCAACTCCGGTTGAATGATGAGCTGATAACCGCTCTTATCGCTGTTGCGGATCAGCACTATCGTTAGCATGGCCGGTTTAGCCAGACGCGATAATACGAAGGTGCCATTGGTGGTAGCCGCTTTTTCGACAGCAAACAGCGGAGCGAACACGCTGCCTTTCGGGCCGTAATCCTGATCTGGCGCGAACCAGACGGCTTCGCCCTGTTTCAATGCCTGCACCATACCGCGCAGATCGCGACGATCAATCATCGCCTTATTCGATCGCATACGACCTTTTGTCTGCGCCCACTCCATTGCCTGATTATTGTGAGGGCGATACATCGCCATCATTGGCTGGCACAGTCCGGTAATGCGGCCACCCAGCTCAAGCGACATGAAATGCACACCAATCGCCATCACGCCGCGATGATTTTGCTGCGCATTTTGCAGGTTGTGCAGGCCTTCAACCTGGAAATAACGGCGGACGCGCGCATCCGACCAGAACCAGGCAATACCGGTTTCTGCCAGCGCCATACCAAGGGATTCAAAGTTACCGGCGATCAATACCTCTTTATCTTCCTCATTGATATGCGGGAAGCAGAGTTCAATATTGCGGCGGGTAATGCGCTCACGACGCTTCAGAAAGTGACGCGACAGCTTGCCGGCAGAGGCGCCAAGCCGAATTAAAATAGGATAGGGAAGCTGCACCAGCAGCCACAGCACACCCAGCCCAAACCAGGTAAACCAGTAGCGGGGATGCAAAAGTTTAGAATTGAACTGCCCGTTTTTCTTCATAACGCCTTCAGGGAAAGAGTGGGTGTATCGCACAAAGAAGGGTGTCCATGAATTCCTGGCGGTACGGCTGTGTTAATTACGACCAGTAGATTAGCAAATAGTGCCCTCAAAGAAACGTAATCTCTGCAATCTTTAGGATTGAGAGGTTTCATTGAGGAAGCGTATTTTCAACGGAAGATTCATGGAATGAAAATAAATAATTGATGATAAACAACAACATAATTTCTTACTGTGATAGTCCATAAGGTTGATTCACAGTCATGTTTGGTCAGCCATTGACATGCATCATCATCAAAGCTTTCACAATCTTTACATTGCAAAGTCTGCAAATTGGTCTAAAGGATAAACGAAACGTACTGGGCATGCTGAGCGGGCAAAAAAGCCCGGATCACCGGGCTTTTTTTTAAAACCAGCCGAATGAGATGTTACTCTATGTTCTGAATCTGCTCGCGCATCTGCTCAATCAATACCTTCAGCTCAATAGCTGACGCCGTGATATCGGCATTGATCGACTTAGAGGCCAGTGTGTTCGACTCACGATTGAACTCTTGCATCATAAAGTCGAGACGGCGACCAACCGCTTCTTTTTTCTTCAGAATGTTGTAGGTTTCTTTGACGTGCGCATCCAGACGATCCAGCTCTTCCGCCACATCAATGCGCTGCGCCATCATGACGAGTTCTTGCTCAAGGCGCGTATTTTCCAGCTGTACTTCCGCTTCTTCCAGTTTGCTGACCAGACGTTCACGCTGCCACTTCACCACTTCCGGCATCTGCGCACGTACTTTGCTGACTTCCAGCGACACGCCTTCTAAACGCTGCTCAATCAAGGTCTTGAGCGCAGTGCCTTCGCTTTCACGAGCAATGATGAAGTCATCCAGTGCGCCGTCGAGTGCGGTCAGCAGTTCGGTATTGATAGCATCCAGATCCTGTTCCTGAGCTGACATCACGCCAGGCCAGCGCAGAATATCCAGCGGATTGATCGCGCCTTCGTCGGTTTGCATCTTCACCCAGTTGGCGGATCGCACCAGTTGTTTCGCTAAGGCTTCATTCAGTTGCAGCTCACCTTGCGCACTGGGGTCGGCATCAAAGCGCAGGTTGCACTCGATTTTACCGCGCGTCAGGCGATTACGGATACGCTCGCGAATCACCGGCTCCAGGCTACGAAATTGTTCCGGCAGACGGATGTAGGTTTCCAGATAGCGTTGGTTTACCGAACGGATTTCCCAGGCTGCGCTGCCCCAGTGGCCTTTTGCTTCGCGGCGGGCGTAAGCGGTCATGCTGCGGATCATAAGCTTGTACTCATTTTCAGGAATGTTCATCGCATTATAGTGATGGCAGCCAAACCATGATAGGCATAAGCGCAATGAGCTCACGCAGCGCGCAACTTTCGGTGAAAAGGATGACGTATCCACCTTTCACACCCTATGATGTCCTGTGTGATACCTAAACAGTCTGAGGCTATGATGCTGAATAAATTGGCGATGCCGTTGGCGTTCGTCTTCTTTCTGGCCGGATGCCAGACAACCGCTGCACCTCCTGAACAGATCCCACCGAATACCGCTCCTGTTGCTGTGTGCGGCTCAGGGGACATCATGATGCAAACCACCCTGTGGTTCGGGATGAACAAGCCGAAAGGCGGCGTCATCAGCAGCAGCGAATGGCAGCAATTTGTTGATAATGATGTCACGCCACGATTCAAAGATGGGCTTTCAGTGTATGACGGTAAAGGTCAGTGGCTGGGAGAGGGTGAAAAGCTGGCGCGTGAAAACAGCAAAGCGTTAATGCTGATACATCAGCCGGATCGTGCAAGTTCTGACAGCATCAATGCGCTGCGCGACATTTATAAAAAGCGCTTCGATCAGGAGTCGGTGATGCGTGTCGATTCGCTGGTGTGTGTCGCGTTCTAAAGCAGAACAGGGCCGCTTTGATGGGCGCGGCCCTGTCAAGAGCGGCTAGCTGGCCGCTCCGCTGTGATTAAATGAACAATCCTGCAAACGCGGCTGACAGCAGGCTCACTAGCGTGGAACCATATACCAGCTTCCAGCCAAAGCGCGATACCACATTGCCCTGGCGCTCATTCAGTCCTTTAATCGCTCCCGCCACGATGCCAATTGAGGCAAAGTTAGCAAACGACACTAAAAACACGGACAGAATGCCGAGACCGAGCGGTGACATTCCCGCAGCGACTTTCTTCAGCTCAATCATGGCCACGAATTCATTGGCTACCAGTTTGGTCGCCATGATGCTTGCCGCTTGCAGGGCATCGGCAGAAGGAATGCCAATCAACCACGCAAACGGATAGAAGACGTAGCCAAGCAGTTGCTGGAAGCTGTAGCCAAATACCGCGGCAAACAGAGCGTTAATGGCGGCGATCAGGGCGATAAATCCAATCAGCATCGCCAGAATAATCATCGCCACTTTAAAACCTGCCAGGATGTATTCGCCCAGCATCTCAAAGAAGCTCTGGTCTTCGTGCAGCTTATCCAGTGCAATGCGTTCTTCATTTTCCGGGCGTGTCGGGTTGATGATCGACAGGATAATGAAGGTACTGAACATATTCAGCAGCAGCGCGGCAACCACATATTTCGCATCAATCATCGACATGTAAGCACCGACAATCGATAGCGACACCGTCGACATCGCAGTTGCGGCCATGGTGTACATGCGCGGTGCGGAGATATCGCCGAGGATACCTTTATAGGCGATGAAGTTCTCCGATTGACCCAGAATCAGCGTACTCACGGCATTGAATGATTCAAGTTTGCCCATCCCGTTCACCTTCGACAGCAGGGTACCGACCAGACGAATCAACAACGGCAGAATACGCCAGTGCTGCAAGATGCCGATCAGGGCGGAAATGAACACAATCGGACAGAGCACGCCGAGGAAAATAAACGCCAGTCCCTGTTTCGCCATATTGCCGAACACAAAATCGGTACCTTGCGCAGCAAAGGTCAATAAGGTTTCGAAGAAGCCGCCGACAGCGGTCACCACAGACTGGCCGCCCGCAGAATGCAGGAAGAACCAACCCAGTGCCGCTTCAACCACCAGCAATTGAATAATAAAACGTGGGCGAATCAGTTTGCGGTCATGACTGACCAATAGCGCAAGGGCGAAGATCACCACCAGCGCCAGCAGGAAATGGAGTATTGCTGTCATCATTTGTCTTTTTATGAGAGGAAAGGGCGCATTTAGCCACAGCTGAGGCGAAATTTCATCCGGGAAAAGTGCCGCATGTAGGCAGGACAGCCGCGCACGAAGTCCGTATAATGCGCAGCCAAACCTAAGTAAGCCGGAGAGAAACCATGCGTCCAGCAGGCCGTAACGCATCTGAAGTGCGTCCCGTCACCCTCACTCGTCACTACACCAAACATGCAGAAGGATCCGTGCTGGTTGAGTTCGGTGAAACCAAAGTGCTGTGCACCGCCACCGTTGAAGAGGGTGTGCCACGTTTCCTCAAAGGCAAAGGTCAGGGCTGGGTCACTGCGGAATACGGCATGTTGCCGCGTTCCACCCACAGCCGTATGGCGCGCGAAGCGGCCAAAGGTAAGCAAGGTGGCCGTACGCTGGAGATTCAACGTCTGATTGCTCGCTCGCTGCGTGCCGCAGTGGATTTGGATGCGTTGGGCGAGTTCACCATCACACTGGACTGCGACGTGATTCAGGCCGACGGTGGCACGCGTACTGCATCGATTACCGGTGCATGCGTCGCGTTAGCCGATGCGTTGAATGCGCTGGTTGCGGCGGGCAAGTTAAAAGCCAGCCCGTTGAAAGGCATGGTGGCGGCGATTTCGGTCGGTATCGTTGGCGGTGAAGCGCTGTGCGATCTGGAGTACGTGGAAGATTCTGCGGCTGAAACCGATATGAACGTCGTCATGACTGAAGATGGCCGCATGATTGAAGTGCAGGGCACCGCCGAAGGCGAGCCGTTCAGCCATGAGGAATTACTGCAGCTGCTGGCGCTGGCGCGAGGCGGCATTGAGCAGTTGATTCAGGCGCAAAAAGCAGCGCTAACAAATTGATATAACAGGCGACCAGAGAGTCGCCTTTTCTTTATTTGAGGAGTGAGAAATGAAAGCCTGGCAGCGTCAGTTTATTGAATTCGCCCTAAACAAAGGGGTGCTGAAGTTTGGTGAGTTCACCCTGAAATCGGGTCGTAAAAGCCCATACTTCTTTAATGCCGGTTTATTCAATACCGGCCGTGACTTAGCGCTGCTGGGACGTTTCTATGCGCAGGCGCTGGTGGATGGCGGCGTTGATTTTGATCTGCTGTTTGGCCCGGCCTACAAAGGGATTCCGATTGCCACCACTACGGCCGTCGCACTGGCCGATCATCATGATCGCGATGTGCCTTACTGCTTCAATCGTAAAGAAGCCAAAGACCACGGTGAAGGCGGCTTGCTGGTCGGTAGCCCGCTGCAGGGTAAAGTGATGCTGGTGGATGATGTGATCACCGCGGGTACCGCTATTCGTGAATCGATGGACATCATCAGCGCGCACAATGCCACATTGGCGGGCGTCATGATTTCGCTGGATCGCCAGGAGCGCGGCCGTGGTGATATCTCCGCCATTCAGGAAGTGGAACGTGACTATCAGTGCAAGGTCACGGCGATCATTACGCTCGCGGAACTGATTGATTATCTGGAAGAGAAGCCGGAAATGGCAGACCATCTGGCGAAAGTGCGGGCGTATCGTAAAGAGTACGGTATTTAACACCGCGGCTTTATCACGGCCGCCATCGCTGGCGACCGGATGATGAACCAAGGTATTTTATCGCGCGCCCAATCATGGGCGCGCCTGATGAATCGCTACACTAACTGTGCCGCAATCAGTGGCCAGCGGCTGTCAAAATCAGTGGTTGGGCGATAGCGGAATTCAGATCGCACATAGCGGGAAAGCAATCCTTCACAGAACGCCAGTAATTGGCTCGCCAGCAGTGTTTCATCGGTCTGGAAACCTTCACCATCACGCATTTTCTTCTCGCGCATCACCTGACGCAGTTGCACCTCGATGCGTTCGAACAACTGGTTGATGCGCCCTTGCAGACGATCCTGTTCAAACATCAGCGCATGGCCGGTCAAAATGCGCGTCAGCCCCGGATTACGCTCACCAAATCCCAGAATCAGCTGCACGATTAAACGCAGTCGTGCGAGTGTTTCTTTCTCATCTTTCAGGATTAGATTGATGCGGGTAATCAGACTGTCTTCAATAAACTCGATCAGGCTGTCGAACATACGCGTTTTGCTCGGGAAGTGGCGGTAGAGTGCCGCTTCCGAAACGCCTACATTGGCTGCCAGCTTGGCGGTGGTGATTCGCTGACTGCCATCGCCCGACTCCAGCATTTGCGCTAGCGCCTGCAAAATCTCTTCGCGACGATTCCGTTTCGCGGCTTTTTTTTCTGCCATGACCTTCAAGACCCCTGAAATTCACCAAAAACAGGCAATACTGCCTCGTCAGCCACAAGCAGTTTGGCCCGTAGCGACGAGAGATAAAAAGATGGCTTGCGAAAAGTGTCGCGTGTTACTGACGACCAGAGTGGCCAAAACCGCCGGCGCCGCGATCGCTGGTGTCAAAATCTTCCACCAGGTTGAATTCGGCTTGTACCACCGGAACAAAGACCAGTTGTGCCAAACGGTCGCCAGGCTGCAGCGTAAAGCTATCCTGACCACGGTTCCAGACGGAGACCATCAGTTGGCCCTGATAATCGGAGTCGATTAAGCCCACCAGGTTGCCCAGCACGATTCCATGCTTATGGCCCAGACCTGAGCGGGGCAAAATCACAGCGGCCAGCGCAGGGTCAGCAATGTGAATCGCCAGACCAGTTGGCACCAGCGTGGTCATGCCTGGGGAGATCTCCAGTGCACCATCAAGGCAAGCACGCAGATCGAGACCCGCAGAACCCGAGGTGGCATAAGTTGGCAGCGGGAATTCGTTACCCACGCGCGCATCCAGAATTTTAACGTCGATTTTTTTCATCATAACGGCTGACAATCTCGTCTATTAATTGTTGGCCAAGGAGCGTCTTATCACTGAGCGGTAAGACTTTCTCTCCTTCCTGCCAAAAAAGGTGAAGAGCATTGGTGTCGCTATTGAATCCCTGTCCTGCCTGCGCCACATCGTTCGCGCAGATCAGGTCCAGATTTTTTCGCACCCGTTTTTGCCGCGCGTATTCTTCCACATTCTGGGTTTCGGCAGCAAATCCCACCACATAAGGGCGATGTTTCTGTAATGCCGCTACGCCTGCGACAATATCCGGGTTCTTCACCAACTGCAGCGTGACGTTATCATCGCCACCCTGTTTTTTGATTTTCTCTGCGGCAATGTTTGCCGCCCGGTAGTCTGCCACGGCAGCGCTGGCAATGAAAATATGTTGTTGGCTGATTTGCGCCATAACCGCCGCTTCCATTTCCAGTGCACTCCCCACATCAACGCGCGTGACGCCAGCGGGCGTAGGCAGTGTGACCGGGCCCGCCACCAGTGTCACCGTTGCGCCACGTTTTGCGGCGGCGGCGGCAATGGCGAATCCCATTTTACCGGAGCTGTGATTGCTAATGTAACGAACCGGGTCCAGCGCCTCACGGGTTGGGCCGGCGGTGATCATAATGTTGAGATGTTGCAGATCGTTGACGGGCGCGGCCCACTCCAGCGCATGAGCGACAATTGCCAGCGGATCAAGCATGCGGCCGGGGCCCACATCGCCGCAGGCCTGGCTACCGCTGTCTGGCCCCCAAATCAGAACGCCTCGCTGATTTAGACGCTGAAGATTTTCCTGGGTAATCGGCGCGCGGTACATCTGTTGGTTCATGGCCGGCACGATCGCCAGAGGTGCTGCGCTGGCGAGGCAGGCGGTGGTCACCAAATCGTTAGCCATCCCTGCCGTGATGCGTGCAATCAAATCGGCGGTCGCGGGGGCCAGTACAATCAGATCAGCCCATTTCGCCAGCTCGATATGGCCCATAGCGGCTTCAGCGGCAGGGTCGAGTAAATCATCCAGCACCGGATATCCGGAAACGGCTTGTAAGCTGAGCGGAGTGATAAAGGCTTTCGCTGCATCAGTCATCATGACACGCACCTCTGCGCCACGATCGCGCAGACGACGAACCAACTCGGGTGTTTTATAAGCAGCAATACCGCCGCTGACGCCGAGCAGAATTTTTTTTCCGGCTAATCCCGTCATGTTCTTTGCCTCAACTCAAAACGGATTGCCGCTGTGATGCGGCAGATGCAGGCAACTTTATCACAAAATCCAGCGACCGCCTTTTCACGGCCTGCGCCCTTTGCGAGATGGCTCTGAAATCGCGACCGGCTTGCTGGTATGCCTCCTGGCAAATACGCACAATTGCCTTGCCCCAGGAAGGAGAATGTCATGACGGAACTGGCCCCACGAGAAAAACTGGCCATCACAGGCGCAGAATCATTGAGCGATGCAGAACTGTTAGCGATTTTTTTGCGCACCGGCAGCCACGGTATTCCGGTGATGGCGCTGGCGCGACAAATGCTTAACGAGTTTGGCTCGCTATATCGCATCATGACCGCAAATGAAACAGAACTGAGCGTGATTAAAGGCGTAGGCACGGCCAAAATTACCCAACTGCATGCAGTGGCTGAACTGGGGCGACGTTTTTTCGCCAGTCAGCTGGCGCGAGAAAATGTGATGGAGAATCCACAGGTGACAAGGCATTACTTGCAAAGCGTGCTGGCGCATCAGGAGCGAGAGGTTTTTATGGCGCTATTCCTGGATAATCAGCATCGGGTTTTGCAGGCGCAAAAGATGTTTACCGGCAGTATTGCTAGTGTCGAAGTGCATCCACGTGAAATTGTGCGCGAAGCGTTAAAACTCAACGCGGCCGCCGTGATTTTGGCGCATAATCATCCTTCCGGCATAGCCGAGCCCAGTCGCGCCGATCGTGATATTACCGGTAAAGTCGGGCAGGCTTGCGCGCTGCTGAATATTCGCTTACTTGATCATTTGGTGATCGGTCACGGCGAGTATACCTCCTTCGCTGAGCGCGGTTGGCTGTAAAATAACCATCCGATTGCGCAGAAATGATGCATTTTCGCGCGATCCATCGGGATCTTTATTTGTTCGGGACTTGAGCACTTGGGCTGAGCGGCGTATACTACGCCACCTTTGAGAATCTCGGGTTTGGCGTTTGGGCCAGCTTAGCGGGTTCACATGGAACTCGCTTGGGCGGGCTAAGGCCTGACGAGGCGGCCAAAACCTAGTTTTTAAAGCTCGAGCTGATTTGATTTTTGGAGAATAGAAATGTCACGAGTCTGCCAGGTAACTGGAAAGCGTCCGGTAACGGGTAACAACCGTTCCCACGCAATGAACGCGACGAAACGCCGTTTCCTGCCGAACCTGCACTCTCACCGTTTCTGGGTTGAGAGCGAAAAGCGCTTCGTTACTCTGCGTGTATCTGCTAAAGGTATGCGTGTTATTGATAAAAAGGGCATTGATACGGTTCTGACCGAAATCCGCGCCCGTGGTGAGAAGTACTAAGTACTAAGGAATTGAATCATGGCTAAAGGTATTCGTGAGAAGATCAAGCTGGTTTCCTCTGCTGGTACAGGTCACTTCTATACCACCACGAAGAACAAACGTACTAAACCAGAGAAACTGGAACTGAAAAAGTTCGATCCGGTTGTACGTCAGCACGTGATCTACAAAGAAGCCAAAATTAAGTAATTTTGGTGTTCTTGCGAAAAACCCGGCTTCGGCCGGGTTTTTTGTTTCTGCGATTTGTTCAGGAGATGACATGCCTGAATTACCAGAGGTAGAAACCAGCCGACGTGGTATCGAGCCACATATGGTGGGCGCAACGATTTTGCATGCGATTGTGCGTAATTCACGCCTGCGCTGGCCGGTCTCGCACGAAATTCATGCGCTGAGCGACCAACCAGTGTTGAGCGTGCAACGGCGCGCAAAATACCTGCTGCTGGAATTACCCCACGGCTGGATCATCATTCACCTCGGCATGTCTGGCAGTTTACGCATGTTACCGGGTGAGCAACCCGCGGCTAAGCACGACCACGTCGATTTGGTGATGAGCAACGGCAAGGTACTGCGTTACACCGACCCACGTCGCTTTGGTGCATGGCTGTGGGCCTCTGAGCTTGAAGGCAGCAGCGTACTGGCACATCTCGGTCCTGAACCGCTCAGCAGCGAATTCGATGGTGCTTATCTGTTTGAGAAGTCACGTGGAAAGCGCACGGTCATTAAACAGTGGCTGATGGATAACAAAGTGGTGGTAGGCGTTGGCAACATTTACGCCAGCGAATCACTGTTTACCGCCGGGATCTTACCCGATCGATCGGCGATGAGTTTGAGTCGTGATGAAGCGGAGTTGATGGTGGCGACAATCAAGGCCGTCTTGCTGCGTTCGATTGAGCAGGGTGGCACCACGCTGCGTGATTTCCTGCAAACCGATGGCAAGCCTGGCTACTTTGCCCAGGAATTGCAGGTGTACGGTCGGGCGGGCGAACCCTGCCGAGCCTGCGGTACGCCAATCGTCAGCGGCAAACATGGCCAGCGCAGCACCTTCTGGTGCCCTCGCTGCCAGCATTAATCAGGGCTGCGCCAGTTTTGTCAGCAATGCCTGATGCACCACGGCAGGCAGAAATGCCTGCACATCACCTTTATGACGCGCCACTTCCTTCACCAGCGATGATGACACGAATGAGAATCCTTCGGACGGCATCAGAAACACGCTCTCCAGTGTAGGTAGCAAATGACGGTTCATCTGTGCCAGCTGCAGTTCATATTCGAAATCTGACACCGCACGCAGTCCTCGCACCAGCACATTGGCATTTTGCGCTTTGGCGAAGTTCGCCATCAAATCGCTAAAACCCAGCACCTCAACATTGGCTAAGTGCTGAGTTGCCTGCCGTGCCAAATCCACGCGCTCATCGAGTGTAAACAGCGGCTTTTTGCTGGGGCTGGCGGCAATAGCAACCACGATGCGATCAAACATCTGCGCCGCGCGCGTCACAATATCCACATGGCCCAACGTGATGGGATCGAACGTGCCGGGATAAATCGCTTTGGTGCTCATACGCGACCTTGTGTTGAGGTGTGATGCAGCGCCCAGAGCGCTGAGTATTTGTTAAAGGTGTATTGCGCGTTGACGACGGCCAGAATCCAGCCCTGCTTGCCGTCGAGGAATCCGGCGCGCAGCAGCAACGTCTTAAGGAATGCGCCTAACGTGTGGCTGAAAATCGAGAAGATGCCACAACGCTTACCTCGCTGAAAACGTTCTTGCGCCCAGGCTTCGGCATAATTCATCTGTTTACGTTGGAAAGCAATCAAATCGCGGCAGGTGAGATGAAGGAGATCGCCTGGTAACGTCACCACCGGTGCGCCCTGAGTTTCCAGCGATTCGTGCACCAGATTGTCATTGTAATTGAGTACGCGAGGGTAGAGGCGCATCACGCGATCCGGATACCAGCCACTATGGCGCATAAAGCGGCCAAGGAACAAATTGCTGCGTCCCAGGCAATAAACAGTATCAGAGGGTGGTTGCTCCAGTACGTTTTCAATCGCGCGGCGTAACTCGGGCGTGACACGCTCATCAGCATCCAGCATCAGAATCATATCGCCGCTTGCATGGGCTTGTGCACGCTGGCGCTGCTTGCCGAAGCCCGCCCAGCCTTCAGCCTGATGCACCTGCGCGCCGTGCGCGCGGGCCACTGCCAGGGTGTTATCCTGGCTGCCGGAGTCCAGCAGCACAATCTCATCTGCCCAGCTCACTGAGGCCAGCGCCTCCGGCAGCAATTCAGCTTCGTTTTTGGCGATCATCACCACGGAAAGACGTTGGCGTTGTGGCATGCGTTAATGAGCTCGTGGCGGCAAATGTGGTTCGAGTAACTGTAGCAGACGCTGCAATGCGCCCTGATTTTGATGCAGCACTTCGACTGCGTGGCGGCCGTAATAGCGGCGGTAATCATCATCCTGCAGCAGGTTGGCCACCTGTTTCTCCAGCGAAACCACGTCCGTGACGGTGATCAGGCCTTCTGCCTGCTGCAATTTGGCGCAGATATCTTTGAAGTTCCAGATATGCGGCCCCATCAGCACCGGAATGGCATGGGCAGCCGGTTCCAGCGGATTATGACCGCCGCGTTCTACCAAACTGCCACCAACAAAGGCGATATCGGCGATGCCGTACAGCAGCATTAATTCACCCATGGTGTCGCCAATCACGACCTGCGTTGCGCCAGACGGAATCTCACCGCTGCTACGCAGAGTGAAACTGAAACCGCGCTTTTGCGTCAGTTCACAGGCATCTTTGAAACGTTCAGGATGGCGTGGCACCAGAATCAGCATCAGATCGGGGAACTGTTGCAGCAGACGACGATGCGCATCGAGGATGATGGTCTCTTCGCCTTCGTGCGTGCTGGTCGCGATCCACACCGGGCGGCGCGATGCCCATTGACGGCGCAAGGTGACCGCACGGGCCGCCAATTCCGGCGTTACAGAGATATCAAATTTCAGGCTACCGGTGACGGCGAGATGCGTTCGTTTAAGGCCGAGGCTGAGGAATCGCTCAGCATCCTCGTTGTTCTGCGCTGCTATCAGCGTAATGCGCTGCAGCAAATCACGCATAAAGCCACCGAGTTTTTTATAGCCTTTGGCCGAACGCTCTGACAGACGGGCATTGGCAATGACCAGCGGAATTTGGCGCTGATGCAGAATACGGATGATGTTCGGCCACAACTCGGTCTCCATGATGATCACCAGACGAGGATCAACGGTATCGAGGAAACGGTTAATCGAACCGGGCAAATCATAGGGCAGATAGACATGATGCACATCTTTACCAAACGCGGACTGAGCGCGTTCGGAACCGGTTGGCGTCATGGTAGTCACGGTGATCGGCAGAGTAGGATAGCGATGGCGCAATGCGCGTACCAGCGGCACGGCGGCCAGTGTTTCACCCACAGAAACCGAATGCAGCACAATGCCGTGCGGTTCAACTTTTCCCACACAGTAGCCGTAGCGTTCCGACCAGCGTTTACGATAGGCCGGTGCTTTTCGACCGCGCAGCCACAGGCGCAGCCAGATCAGTGGCTGTATTAAATAGAGCAGGGCTGTGTATAGAGTTGTCATAGTTATCGTTACGACAGATTCGCGTCAAAAAACACATGAAAGGCGGCATGTTATCAGAAACTGACCGCCTGCTCATACCACTTCGTCAGCTGGTCTTCAGCACCTGCTGATAGAGTGAAGTCAGGGACTGCGCCAGCCGCTGTGGACCAAAAGGTTCGATTCTGCGGCGTGCGGCTACACCCATGGCAGAATTCTGCGAAAGTGCAGGTGTGGCGACAATGGCGTCATTTAATGCCTTGATATCTAATGCATCACAAACGAAGCCTTCCTGACCGGCTTGAATAAATTCTGCGCCGCCACAGCCGGTGCTGGTAATCACGGCCAAACCGCAGGCCATCGCTTCAAGCACCACATTCGGAAAAGGATCATAAAGCGTGGGCAACAGTAAGGCGTCAGCGGCGTGATAATAGGGCTGCACATCCTGCTGCACGCCAACAAAGCGCAAGCGATCAAGGCAATTAAGCTGGTTAGCCAGCTGCTGATAGCGTGAAAGTTGTTTGTCCTGGCCAACCACAACCAGATAGCGATCGCTGTGCGCGAGTGCTTCAATGGCGGCTTTCAAGCCTTTGCGCTCAAAGCCTGAACCCACGTAGATCATCACCGTGGCATCCTGTGGCAGCGTCAATTGCTGGCGTATGGCGTAGCGCTGAGCTTCAGTTGCTGGCTGGAAACGTTGGCTATCGATGGCGTTGTGAATGACATGGATTTTGCTGGCATCTAGCGTGAAATGACGCAAAATATCTTGCTTAACCATCTCAGAATTACAGATCACTGCTTTTAAAGATGCTGCATTGAACATCTCTGCTTCAGCCTGCAAAACATAGCGATGATAAGGACTCAGGCTGGCGCTCAAGCGCTGCCAGGGTGAGACGATACGCGCACGTTGTTCCAGCCACACGCGATGGACGCCATCACCGGCGCGGAAAATATCGCAGCCCGCAATGCGTTCGTGGCTCTGCACGATATCGAACTTCTCACGTTCCCAACATGCACGTGCCGCGTGGGCAAAACCGCGTTCGCGCGATACGCGTCCAAATTTGGCGGGATTGCAGATGTGCAGATGCCAGGCTGGATTGGGTGTGCCCTGCCAGCTGCGTGTGATGATATTCAGATCGAGCTGCTCGCTGTCCAGTGCTTCCAGCGCCCGCGAGATGAAACGCTCGGCACCGCCATCCGGACGATATTTCTGCCGGACAATCGCCAGGCGTAACTTAGTCATGCAAAAAACTCCTGGCGGCGGCCACCACATCATCCACCGGAATGGCTGAGAGATAGCGCTGTTCTGTTTTGGTATCGATGTCGTCTGGCGAAGGCAACGGTGCATAATCACCGGCCCAGATCACGCGATTGTTTTCACCCCACGGACGCCAGTGTTGCAGTTTGGTGGGGCCAAACAGCGCAAGACAGGGCGTATCGAGTGCGGCGGCCATGTGCATGGGGGCAGAATCCACACCGATAAACAGCTGCGCGGCATCAATCAATGCCGCCAGTTGCGGCAATGAAAGCTGCCCGGCAAGTGAAACCACATTCTGGCTGTGGCACAGCGACTGAATGTGGGTAATCATTGCTTGCTCTTTCTGGTCTGGGGCAGCGGTAAGAACCAGGGTATGGCCATCAGCGGCGAGCGTATCAATCAGCTGCGCGACCTTTTCATCTTCCCAGCATTTGAATACCCAACGCGATGTTGGCTGTAACACGATAAACGGCCCGCTGACCTTTTGCTGAACCAATGCATCCTGCACTTTCTGTTTATCTGCCGCACTAAAGTGCATTGAGGCTTTTGCACCTTCTGCGCTGATACCTAGCGGTTCAAGCGCCGCCATATTCTGCTCGACGGTGTGCAATTGATTATGTTTTTTTGTCGAAACCAGATAGTTATGGCACCAACGCCACAGGGCGTGATCACGCTTGGCGTAGGCAAAACCAATACGCACCGGCGCAGCTGAAAAACGTGTGATAATCGCGCTGCGCCATTGATCGGCGAGGTTAATGACCACGTCATAATGGCAGGCACGTACAGCTGAAAGCAGCGCCATCTCATGGCGGAACTTCTGCCAGCCGCCCTCTTTTTTCCAGTTGCGGTCAATGATGTGCAACTGGCGAATAGCGGGGTGCGCTTCCAGCATCGGCCGCGTCTCTTTGTATAACAGGACGTCAATGTTGGCGTCCGGATAGCGCTGGCGCAGCGCATTGATAACGGGCGTGGTTAGCAGCATATCGCCGTGATGGCGCAGCTTGATCAGCAGAATGTTTTTCGGTGCAAATGGGGCTGGAATCGGGCTTGCCATACTCAAATGATCTCAAATTTCAGTGAGCTGATTGTAGGGCAAACCCCTATAGGGCGAAAGCCAGCCGCGACGCTTATTTGTTACGCCAGCGATAAATCCGACTCAGCCATAACAGCAGTTGATACCACTGCCGAGCGCCGCGTGCATTACGCAGCATCCTTTTGTGGGTTTGCGTCGCAAACAGATCCGCAATCATCGCCTGCCGTGCGCTCTCTTCCGGTTCACGGCGAATGGAATGGCAGACGCTGAGCGCTTCACGCGTAATTTGATAATGGAATACGGGATAGATTTTAACTTTATCGCGGTAGCGTGCATTGATCTCTTCCAGCATCTGCGCGATTTTCAGGTAATGGCGTTGATACTCGACATTTCGTTGGCCGGTACGTTTGCGGTTGCTGATGGAGGCATCGTGCAGGTAGTAGCGGTAGAGCATTTGATCGGTGTAGCGCACGCGTTTGGCGTTGAACATGAACTCTGTGGTCCAGGGAATATCCTGATGATGTAACCCCGGTTCGAAAGTGAGATTGTTTTGTTCAATCAGTTCACGGCGATATATACCCAGCCATACCACATGCATGTATCGATGGGTTTTCAAGGCCTTGTTGAGCCATTCTGGTCCACTTAACACCGCTGTGCTGGTTAAGCGATCCAGAGGAATGAGCGGTTTGGTCGTCTGGCTGGCTTTGAAAAACCATTCCGCGTTGCACTGCGCGGCATCGAGATCGTCTCGCTCGGCCATCTCAACCAGTATTTGATACATGGTTGGGCTCATGGTGTCGTCTGCATCCGGGAATGTGACGTACTTGCCTTTTGCGACGGCTAATCCGGCATTGCGTGCCCGTGAGACGCCACCATTAGCCTGGTGAATAACCCGCACCTGAGAATATTGATGCGCATAAGCCTCAGCTCGTTCGCCTGAACCATCGGTGGAACCATCATCGACAATGATGATCTCGAGATCTGTCAGCGACTGCGCCAGTAGAGACTGCATAAACGTCTCGAACATCGCGCCAGCGTTGAACATGGGTGTAATGATGGAAAGTGCGGGATTATCAAGCGACATTGTTATTTATGGTTTTATGAATTATTTACGATTTTATAACGTTAATTATTGCTAAGAAATTCAGAACTTTTTGGACATTAATGGTCAAAAGTAGTTAGCTCGCTAGCATTTTTGCGCTTTTAGGAACGGTTCTGGCCGGAATGTTTGGCATCAATCCTTTTTACCCTGGGCATCAGTATGAAAAACATCCTTGTTATCCGACGCGATAACATTGGCGATATGGTGTGTACCACTCCACTGCTGGAAGGTTTGAAACGCACTTTCCCTAACGCAAAAATCACCCTGCTGGTTAATAAGATCGCTCAGGATGTGGTGAGCCATAATCCCCATGTTGATCGTCTGTATGTCTACAAAAAAGCCAAGCATCGCGGTAAGAACGAAACCACACTCGGTGTTTACTGGCAGCGCGTAAAAATCATGTTGGCACTGCGTAAAACGCGTTTTGATGCCACGATTTTGGCCAATCCGGTGCCGTGCAAATACAGCTTACGGTTGGCGAAAATGGCCGGCGCGCACAATATTATTGGTGCAGCTTTGCCCGATGTTCAGCTTGACCATCCCTTCCTTAAAAGCGATTTTCAGGGCAGCCATCAGGTCGAACATACCTTTTCTTACCTCTCGGCATTGACTGATAGCTTGCCTGCCGTGCCATCTGTGAATCTATATCTCGCAGATGCAGAACGTGAAGCCGCGAAAGCGCGGGTTGCACAAAGCTTCGCCTCACCAGGCAGGGTATATGGTGTGCACATCAGCAGCCGCAGCCCAAAGCGTCGCTGGCCGATAGCCAGTTATGCGGCTTTTATCAATAAGTTGTTGGAAGATGAGCAGGCGCGCGTGCTGGTGTTTTGGTCGCCTCAAGGCACGTTGGATGCCCATGACAAAGGCGATGCGGCACGTGCTGATGAGTTGATGCAGTTGGTCAATTCACCGCGCGTAGCGCGCTATCCGACCGCATCAGTGCGCGAAGTCATCGCAGGTTTTGATAGCTGCGAACAAATTTTGTGTAGCGATGGGGGGCAGATGCATCTTGCCGCCGGGCTGCATAAAAAGCAGGTTGTGTTCTTTGGCGATACCAATGCGACGTTGTGGCATCCATGGTCGGGTGAGTACCAGATTATGCAGACCGATTCCGGTGAATGCACTGATATCGCACTGGAAACGGTCTGGCAGGCGTGGAAAAAACTTAACGTGCAGGCTGCTGTAGCCTAAAACTGTCGTGGTATTCAGACAGGGTCTGACCAACAAAACGGGGCGCTAACCAACTAAAGAGCGCCTCTAAATCCGCATATAATTGTTCGATATCGCGTTCGTTTTTAAACGTTGGGCTGCCGTCTGGCATGAACTCAGAGCTGTGCAGCATAAATTCCGTGTAATTATTGCCTTCTGCCAGCGACATTTCGACCACACGTTGCATATCCGCAAGATTACCCCCGGACGGCCGCAGCCAATGTACGGCGGGGCTTTTTTGCTTGCCGCGCAGCCGATACAGACTTTGTTTGAAGGTATTCATCAAAGGCGAGTATTTGTATTGAATACTCATAGGAATTTCGAGCAGTGAAGAGTTGCCGCTGCGTGAGATATCCTGCGGATCGATGAAATAAGGTTTGAACGGAAAATCTGTATAGTTTGTGCCGCCTTTACCCTGTGGTGCGCCGCGTGTGAAGGACCAGTTCACGCGCGGGGTAACGGAACAATCCACCTGATAGCCTAGTTCGGTGAGAATGGCGGCATAGCGTTCATCAAATGCCCAGCGCCCTGCACGATGGCTCAGCATTTTTGTCTGGAACTTTTCTTCCAACAGATCAGTCATATAAACGACTTTATCGCGCAGCACGGTATCCGGGTATTCGACCAGGAAAGGCTGCCAACGCCAGTCATCATCGGTGAGTGGAGCTTCTGGCGGACTGTTCCATGCATGCAGATGCATGCCAATCTCACCTTGTTTGCGCGCGATGACATCTTTGCCGAATTCCACGAAAGCAGGATCCATCGCCATTTCATAGTTGGTCAGCCAGGTGGGTTTAAAACCATAACGCTCGCACAGGTCCTGAAAACGTGGCAGATAGCCGGTATTTTCGGTGGTGATTGAACGGTGATTGCGCCAAAGGTTGTCGCCTTCAGTGTCAATGGTAATAAGGAACGCGTGCCGGGTCATGTTCGCCGCCTGAAGCCAATAAAATCGCAATGTTACGCTGAGCCATTCAGTGACGCAAAACTATTTGCCCGGGCAGGAAACAGGCGAAAAGCACGAAGGATCTGCGCTACTATCCTGGCCGGGACTGCAGGCAATCACATGTTATTTCATTCAGACAGGTAGAATATTTTGTCAAAACGCATACTCATGGTGATAGATGGATTGCCGGGCGGCGGCGCTGAAAAAGTGGTTCTGACGCTGGTCACCGGGATGCTGGCACAGGGGCACCGTGTGTCACTGTTTTCCCTGCGACGAGTGTGCGAGTACCCCTTGCCGCAGGGAGTGGATTATCAGGTCATTCTGGACACCAATCGTCGACCCTGGCGCAAACTCACCGAGCTGAGTCGTCGAGCCCGTTTGCTGGACGAAGCAGTACAACAGGCGGAGAAAACGGCAGGTGAATTTGATCTTGTGGTGTCTCATCTGCACAAAACCGACCGTATTGTGCGTCGAAGTCGCGCGCTGGATGCGAAGAAAACCTGGTTCTGCCTGCATGGCGTGTTTTCAGCCTCCTATCTTGGGCATCGCACCGGATTATCACGCTGGTTAAAGGCGCGTAAAATCCAGCAGGTTTATCAGGGGCGTAACGTAGTCGGCGTTTCACCCGCCGTGCTGGAGGATTTGAAAGAGGCCTTTGCTGTGAAGCTCACAGGCGAAGCGGTAATTGGCAATCCGTTCGATATTGCACTGATTCGGCAGTTGGCAGCAGAGTCCGCCGAAGTGCCTGAGTCTGGTTTTCTGGTGCATGTCGGGCGCTTCCACGAAACCAAACGGCATGATCGCCTGTTAAAGGCTTACGCATTAAGCAATATTCAGTTGCCGTTGGTGTTATTGGGGCAGGGATCGGCACAGCGTAAAGCCGCTTTAGAAGCCCAGGCACAAGCGCTAGGGATTGCCAATCGTGTTATTTTCCAGGGCTTTACACAAAACCCTTATGCATGGATCAGCCGGGCGGCAATGCTGATCGTCAGTTCGGATAGCGAGGGTTTTGGTAATGTGCTGATCGAAGCCGTATTGTGTGGCACGCCTGTTGTCAGTACGCGTTGTCCGGGTGGCCCGATGTGGCTGTTGCAAGGTGATTTAGCGCGCGGCCTGGCAGATCTCAATCCTGAATCGCTGGCAACAGCAATGTGTGACATTTATCAGCACCCGCCGTTGTTAGCAGCGGATGCCTTTGCCGAATTTGATACGGCGGCAATCTGTCAGCAATATCTGGCGCTGATTAAGTGAAGCCATGGGAGGCCCAAAAGCCTCCCTGTGAATCCTTAATCCCAGCTCAATACCACTTTTCCTGAACGCCCGGATCGCATCTCGTCAAATCCCTGCTGGAATTCATCGATGTGGTAGCGATGTGTGATAATGGGCGTTAAATCGAGGCCGGATTGAATCAACGCTGCCATTTTGTACCAGGTTTCAAACATCTCGCGGCCATAGATGCCTTTGATGAACAGTCCTTTGAAGATCACCAGATTCCAATCGATCGCCATCTCGCCCGGCGGAATGCCCAGTAGGGCGATTCGCCCGCCATGGTTCATCACCTCCAGCAGGGTGCGAAACGCGGGAGGCGCGCCAGACATCTCCAGTCCGACATCGAAACCTTCGGTCATACCCAGATCAGCCATCACATCGCGCAGATTTTCCTGCGCTACATTTACGGCGCGTGTCACGCCCATCTGGCGTGCCAGGCCGAGGCGATATTCATTGATATCGGTGATGACCACATTGCGTGCGCCCACATGTTTGCACACCGCTGCAGCCATAATACCAATAGGACCAGCACCAGAGATCAGCACGTCCTCGCCGACCAGATCAAACGAGAGCGCGGTATGCACGGCGTTGCCAAAGGGATCGAAAATCGCTGCCAGCTCGTCAGAGATATTGTCGGGAATCTTGAAAGCGTTAAATGCAGGGATGACCAGGTACTCGGCGAAACAGCCCTGACGATTGACGCCGACACCCACGGTATTGCGGCACAAGTGAGTGCGACCGGCGCGGCAATTTCGGCAGTGACCGCAGGTGATATGACCTTCGCCGGACACACGATCGCCAAGGGTAAAGCCTCTTACCTCTTCGCCCATACCGACGACTTCGCCGACATATTCATGGCCAGTGATCATCGGAACGGGAATGGTCTTACGCGACCAATCATCCCAGTTGTAAATGTGAACATCGGTGCCGCAAATTGCAGTTTTACGAATTTTAATCAGCAGGTCGTTGTGACCAGGTTCCGGAATCGGTGCATCCTTCACCATCCAGATACCTTCCTCTGCTTTGAGTTTGGCCAGTGCTTTCATCGTTCTGCTCCTGCGATCACGCCCAACTGTTGACCAATGCGCGTAAAGGCGGCAACGGCATGTTCCAGTTGTGCCTGCGTATGACCTGCAGATATCTGAGTGCGGATGCGTGCCTGACCTTGCGGCACCACCGGATAAAAGAAGCCTGTGACATAGATGCCCTCTTTTTGCAGCAGGCTGGCAAACTGCTGAGCCACTTTTGCATCGCCAAGCATCACCGGGATGATGGCGTGGTCAGCACCCGCCAGCGTAAAGCCGGCTGCGGTCATCTTCTCGCGGAAGAATCGGGCGTTATCCCAAAGGCGCTGGCGTAACCCATCGCCTTCACTGAGCAGGTCTAACACCCGCAGCGAGGCGGCGACGATGGCAGGTGCCAGGGAGTTGGAAAATAGGTAAGGGCGTGAACGCTGGCGTAGCCATTCAACCACCTCGTTTTTCGCAGCCACATAGCCACCTGAAGCACCACCTAGCGCTTTGCCTAATGTGCCAGTCAGGATATCTACGCGATCCATTACGCCGCAGTATTCATGGGTGCCACGTCCAGCCGCTCCGACAAAACCGACTGCGTGGGAATCATCAACCATCACCAATGCGTCAAATTCGTCGGCCAAATCGCAAATGCCTTGCAGATTGGCAATCACGCCATCCATCGAGAACACGCCGTCTGTGGCGATCAGAATATGGCGTGCACCTTTATCACGCGCTTCCTCTAACCGAGCACGTAACTCAGACATATTGTTGTTGGCATACCGATAGCGCTGGGCTTTACACAGGCGTACGCCATCGATAATTGAGGCATGATTGAGTGCATCAGAGATGATGGCATCTTCCGCACTGAGCAGCGTTTCAAACAGACCGCCATTGGCATCGAAGCAAGAGGAAAACAGGATGGCATCTTCCATGCCGAGAAAGGCCGCCAGCTTTTGTTCCAACTGCTGATGAATATCTTGTGTGCCGCAGATAAAGCGCACGGATGCCATGCCGAAGCCGTGGGAATCCATGCCTTCTTTGGCGGCCTGAATAAGCGCGGGGTGATTCGCCAGACCGAGATAGTTGTTGGCACAGAAGTTAATCACCGGGGGACTATTAGCGACATGGATCTCAGCCTGCTGCGCCGACGTGATGGTACGTTCTTGTTTGAACAATCCATCGCTACGTGTTGTCTCAAGCTGTTGACGGATTTGCGAATAAAACTGACTGGACATGATTCTGCTCCTCAGATAGCAAAATTTTGGAACATATTACTGATCAGTACGCATCGTGCCGACATTTCCGCCAGAGAAATCTTCGTTTTGCAGCATAGTTCACGCGATGGATGCAAATTGTGCAGCGGTTACGGAGTCATCTGGCTGCCTGTCTCGGGCTGAAATGTTATGATGTTAGGCATTCGTGCGTGAAACCTCCTGTTTCACCCCAACTCTTTAAAGGCAAAGCATATGATTATCGTAACCGGTGGCGCTGGCATGATTGGCAGCAACATTGTTAAAGCGCTGAACGATCGCGGTCTTACCGATATTCTGGTGGTGGATAATCTGAAAGATGGCACCAAATTCGTGAACCTCGCAGATCTGGATATCGCGGATTACATGGACAAAGAAGAGTTCCTCTCTTACATCATGTCCGGCGAAGATCTGGGTCCAATCGAAGCGGTGTTCCACGAAGGTGCCTGCTCGGCGACCACCGAGTGGGACGGCAAGTACATGATGGATAACAACTATCAGTACTCGAAAGACTTGCTGCATTTCTGCCTGGAACGCGAAATTCCTTTCCTTTACGCCTCTTCAGCGGCCACTTACGGTGGCCGCAATGAAAACTTTATTGAAGAGCGCCAGTATGAGCAGCCGCTGAACGTCTATGGCTATTCAAAAATGCTGTTCGACCATTACGTGCGTCAGATTCTGCCAGAAGCCGATTCTCCCGTGTGTGGCTTCCGCTACTTCAACGTCTACGGCCCTCGCGAGGGTCACAAAGGCGGTATGGCGAGCGTGGCATTCCACCTCAACACGCAGATCAGCAACGGTGAAAACCCAAAACTGTTTGAAGGTAGCGACGACTTCCGCCGCGATTTCATCCATGTTGACGATGTCGTTGCAGTAAACCTGTGGTGCTGGGAAAACGGGGTATCTGGCATCTACAACTGTGGTACTGGCCGTGCGGAATCTTTCCAGGAAGTCGCCGATGCAGTACTGAAGTTCCATCAGCAAGGCCAGATTGAATACATCCCGTTCCCTGAGAAACTGAAAGGCCGCTATCAGGCATTCACTCAGGCTGACCTGACCAATCTGCGCGCAGCGGGTTATGACAAGCCATTTAAAACCGTTGCTCAGGGCGTGGGTGAATACATGACCTGGCTCAACCGCAAAGCATAAGGAAACCGGCACCAGCGATGAAAATTCTGGTCATTGGCCCTTCCTGGGTCGGCGATATGATGATGTCGCAAAGTCTCTATCGCACGCTCAAGGCTGAGCACCCGGATGCGGTTATTGATGTGATGGCGCCGGCCTGGTGCCGGCCACTGCTGTCACGGATGCCGGAAGTCAATCAGGCGCTGGCGATGCCATTGGGCCATGGCGCTTTGGCACTGGGTGAAAGGCGGCGTTTGGGCAAATCCCTTCAGGTCAGCAATTATGACCGTGCTTATGTGCTGCCAAATTCGTTCAAATCAGCGCTGGTGCCGTTCTTTGCAGGTATTAAGCGCCGTGTCGGCTGGCGTGGTGAGATGCGCTATGGCGTGTTGAACGATGTGCGTGTGCTGGATAAAGTCGCGTTTCCGCTGATGGTGGAGCGCTATGTTGCACTGGGCTACGACAAACCCATCGCCTCCGCACAACAGTTGCCGCAGCCCTTACTGTGGCCGCAGTTGCGTGTCGATGAAGATGAAAAGCGCATGACAGCAGCGCAATTTTCTTTGTCGGCCGATCGTCCTGCTATAGGGTTCTGCCCTGGCGCTGAATTTGGCCCAGCCAAGCGCTGGCCGCACTACCATTACGCGGCGCTTGCCGAGCAACTGATTGCCGAAGGGTACCAGGTGGTGTTGTTCGGTTCCGCAAAAGATCGCGAAACCGGTGATACTATTGTTCAGACGTTATCGGAATCAGCACGAGCGCACTGCAAAAATCTGGCCGGCGATACGCAATTAGAACAAGCGGTTATCTTAATTGCACATTGCGCGGCTATCGTCAGTAATGATTCCGGGTTGATGCACATTGCTGCCGCACTGAACCGTCCTTTGGTCGCCTTGTATGGTCCAAGTAGCCCGGATTTCACACCACCGTTGTCTCATCAGGCGCGCGTTATTCGTTTAATCTCCGGCTATCACAAAGTACGTAAAGGTGATGCCGAAGAGGGTTATCACCAAAGTCTTATTGATATTCAGCCGGCTCGAGTTCATCAGGAACTCAGCACGCTGCTGCATTTGGTGCAGGAGTAGCCATGCACGTTTTGATTGTAAAAACCTCCTCAATGGGGGACGTGCTGCACACGTTACCGGCGCTCACTGATGCGATGCAGGCTATTCCCGGCATCCGTTTTGATTGGGTTGTCGAAGAGAATTTTGCACAGATCCCCAGTTGGCATCCGGCAGTGGATAAAGTGCTGCCGGTGGCGATTCGTCGCTGGCGTAAACATTGGTTTGGCAGCCAGCAGCGTGAAGAGCGCGTCTTGTTCAAACGTGAGCTGCAATCGCGCCAGTATGATGTGGTGATTGATGCCCAGGGGTTGATCAAAAGCGCTGCGCTGGTGACGCGACTGGCTAAAGGCGTAAAGCATGGGCAAGACAGCCGCAGCGCGCGGGAACCCTTTGCCAGCTGGTGGTATGACAAACGCCATGAAATTAATAAACAGCAACACGCGGTTGAACGCACGCGTGAGCTATTTGCTAAAAGCCTGGATTATGCGAAACCGGAGACCCAGGGTGATTATGCCATTGCGGGACATTTCCTTTCCGCGCTGCCCAACGATGCACATCAATACCTGGTGTTTTTGCACGCGACCACCCGCGATAACAAACATTGGCCAGAGGCGCACTGGCGCGAACTTATTGAACGGGTGCAGCCGACGGGTCTGCGGGTGAAACTACCGTGGGGTGCTGAACATGAGCATCAACGTGCATTAAGAATGGCGGAAGGTTTTGACCACGTTGAGGTGCTGCCAAAATTAGCGCTGGAGCAAGTGGCACAGCAATTGGCGGGGGCACGCGCTGTCGTTTCGGTCGACACGGGTTTGAGTCACCTGACCGCCGCGCTGGACCGCCCGAACATCACGCTGTTTGGTCCAACCGATCCGGGGCTGATTGGGGGATATGGTAAGAATCAGCATGAGCTACGCGGCGCAGGTGGCACAATGCAGGCTATATCCGCCGTGAGCGTAATGGAAAAATTGCGGGAATTGCTTTGAATGGGATCAATATTTAAACAAATCTATCGTTATACCCATGAACGAGCTTATCGGCACAATGAAAATTTTTGGCCTCATATCACGATTCAACGTGGGGCAGAAGACCATATTGAACGGCTAGTCTGGCGAAAAAATGAAATAAAAATTGAAGCATTAGATTCATTACGTAAAACCGTTACCAATGATATGACGATACTGGCAACTGGCCCGTC
Organism: Pantoea sp. ME81; assembly: GCF_903970985.1. Taxonomy (NCBI): domain Bacteria; kingdom Pseudomonadati; phylum Pseudomonadota; class Gammaproteobacteria; order Enterobacterales; family Erwiniaceae; genus Pantoea; species Pantoea sp. ME81. The sequence continues at coordinate 27,634 of NZ_CAJCKS010000010.1, forward strand.
AGTTAATGATCTGGATTTTGATTTACTTTCAGAAACGACATTTATTGGTGTTAATGGCGCTTATCACCTACGAGATAAAGTCGTATTTTCATATTATGTTATTGTCGATCGCGGTTTTGTTGAGAACCGTTTTGATATTGTCGGAAAAGTACTGGGCGACCCTGAGTTGACGCTCTTTACAACAGTTCATTGCCTCAATGACATGTTGAATTGCATTGGAGTCGATAAGATAAAATGTCGTTTGGCTATTATTGAAGATCTGAGTTATAAGATATTTCGAAAATCAGTCGTACCTGCTGAGTATGCTTTGAATTTCAATGATAATAAAGGATTGTCCGTCTATCCGACTGATCCATTATCTGGTTTTTCATGGGATATCCGACAGGGTATTTTTGATGCGGGAACAGTGGCCTATTGGGCGTTGCAAATAGCCGTATGGCTCAGCTCAAATCGCATACTATTAGCAGGGGTTGATATGAATAACTTTTCATCCCCACGGTTTTATGAAAATGAAAATAATAAGCAGAAAAGCTTTTTAGGGGAAAACTTTACTCAAGTGATAAAGCCCGCATTCTTGAATGCCAGCAGCGAGCTTAATCATGCAGGGATAAAAGTTTACAATTTGTCTATGAATAGTGGACTGACTGAGGAAATTTTCGAGAAGGCGACGCCAGATGTCATTTTTAAAAAAAACTGAAACGTTAGAAGTTATTGCATCATTTTCTTTTATGGCATTTTTATCTCTAATGACCATATTTACAGGTGTGGGAAAAGTAAATAACTTATTTCATCTTTCGATTACAACGATGATGATATTTTTGTTTGCCCAGCGAAAAAATATTAGTCTTCCCAAGTCATTCCCCTTGAAGTCAATAGGTGTTATTGCACTATTTCTAATTTATTATAGTATTACGAATTTATGGACAGGTGTTCCAGATAATATAATTTCAACTTTAAAGCATACCGGTTATCTTCTTTTTTTCGTTTGTATGTTTGATTACTGTATTAAGCGTTATGGTTTGCTGAAGGTTTATGGTTGCATTTTTTCCGGATGTTTCATCGTCCTTATTTTGACATTTATGTTGGTAGATAAGAACAAGCTACTGACTAATAGACTTGAAAACGGTTTTTTTGCCGCACCGAAGAATGTCATTGATCTTGGTGGATATTTTGCTCTTGGTATTATAAGTGCACTGATTATTGCTCGTGAGTCAGGCAGGCATTGGATTTACATACCTGCATCGTTGCTCTTTATTGGCTTGATATTGACGCAAAGCCGAGGTCCGTTATTGGCTTTAATGGTTTCTTTAGCTATTTTACTTGCTAAATATAAACATGTTCACCTGAGGCATGTTTTGTATATCATGATTTCAATTGCTACTATTTTACTATTTTTCTACTTTACTGATTATGGCAGTGATTTTTATGCGCGCATTGTTTCTTCTTATGCCCAGAGTTTTATCAGATTTGGAATCTGGAATCACGCAATTTCAGAAGCAATGATTCATCCCTATTTCGGTTGGGGGTTTGATAAGCAGCTAACATTCGTAAACAGTATTGGTCAACATGTTATAACCACACACAGTATTTATGTGTCGGCTTTCTTGAAAGGCGGTGTGGTGGGTGTGTTATTTATGGCATCACTCATCCTGGTTGGCTTGTATCATGCATATAGAAAGTATCATCAAGGCATGGGATTAGAAGCCTCAATTTATCTCTTCTCTTTGATGTTTTTTGTTACTCAAGGGATGTTTGTGATTGGTGGACCTGGAGAAACATGGGTATTATTCTGGTTGCCATTAGCGATAGTATTGTCATCCCGTAAGGCCTAGATCCTGAATAAAAACCACTACCAGATCACTTGCTATCTGGTAGTGTAATTTTAGACTGAAATATTTTTCATCATCACGTTATAAACCTGATCAACGCTTATTTTTCTTAATGGGTAATGCGGATCATCATTAGATTCAGGTTCAATTCTGATAGTCTGATGAATGTGTAAATCCTGATAAGGTCCTGTATGTCTGGGATTAGCACTGACATAAAGACTCACTGTCGGCGTTTCTGCCGTGATAGCAATATGTAGTGGTCCAGTGTCACCTGTGATCAACACATCAAGGTTTTTAATTATCTGTAAGAGTTCAGGTAGGCGAGTCTTACCAATATAAGAGTGAACCCTTGAATGGTATTTATTTTTTAATAAATCAAAGAATGATTTTTCAATGTTTTTATCCTGGGTGGCACCAGTCAATACTATTTTTGCATCATTGTTATTTTCTAAAATACGCTCTGCTAGTTCAGAAAAATGTTCAACTGGCCAGCAACGGTTTTTCCCGGACGCCCCCATTTGAAAGCCAATTACAGGTCGATAGTTTTCACGTTCTACAGAGTGAATTGCAATGGGAAATTGCATTCTGATATCTGTTGTATTGCATCCAAGAATACTAATCAGGTCGAGTTTGCGCTGAATAATATGAACATCTGTTGCCGATGAATAATGATCTATCCAGTGATTAAAGACAGTATTGTCACTTCTGAAATTATCTCTAATAATGTATTTTGAGCCAGACAGGCGTGCGCAGAGAATGTCATAGCCCAATGTTGAATGCAGTAGCACAGTCATATCAGGTTTGAATTTTCTCATTCTCCTGATTACGCGATGGGAATGAACTATTTTATTATCCCAGATGACTATTTCATCAAACCATTGACTTTTTTCAACGAGATCACGGTTTTTATCACTGGATACCAGCATGAGCCTGGCCTCTGGATAGCGATGCTTTATGGCTTTGATCGCAGGAGTATTAAAAAGGAGATCTCCTAATGCGGTCGTTGAGAAAATAACAATGCGCTTAAACTCATGATTTGAGCTTAGCGGTGTCTTGTTTTTGTCAATCTGGCTCAGTCTGGCATGTAAACTGAGTACGTTATTGATTACGTTTATTTTCCAAAGCTTTTTCATTATTCCAATTCACCCTAAGAACCTGGCAAATTTGACATCAGTCGCGGGAATTAATTTCGTAATGATAACGAAAAAAACGCTAGCCCCGAATGGGGCTAACGCTAATTTTCAAAAACGTTGATGATTGCGTTAAAAAAGTAAACCTAACTGATTGATTAACTTACTACCTGCCACATTTTCAATCACTATTTCAACGGCTCGACTTTGCGGCACTGGCGGCAGTGGTTTACTGACCTTACACACGCCTGGAGCACGGAATTTCGGTCCCGGCGATTTATCGGTTGTCTGCGGTGTTTTACCCTGATGCAGAGGCTCATTCAGCAACTGACTCGGGCGTACCAGCGTAATATCGGCTGGCAGTGATGGCAGCATCTGTTGCAGCACACGAACGGTGGTGGGATGCGGATGACCAATCGCAATGGCATAGCCATCGCGCTGTGCCAGTTTTACAGCACGGGTAAACTGTTCACGGATCGCTGCTTCATTCTGGCTATCATCAAGGAATACCCGGCGTTTCAGCACCTTAACATGCGTACCTTGTGCTGCGGGAACGGACTGGCTATTACCAATCGTCATGCTATCGAGAAAGTAGTAATTGTACTGATTTAGCACTTGCATCACTTTCTGCATGCCAGGCAGGCTGGAGGTCATTTTGCTGCCCATATGGTTATTCAAACCTACGGCGAAAGGCACTTTACCCGAGGCATCCCGCACAATGCGTGCGATCTCTTCACTGCTCATCTCTGGGGTTAAGGTATCTTTTTCCAACGGTTGTTTACTGAGTGGTGCCATTGGCAAGTGGATCAACACCTCATGACCGCCCTGATGTGCTTTTGTCGCCATCTCACGAGCATGAGGTGCATTCGGCAGTACAGCGACCGAAATCGCAGCGGGCATTTGCAGCACTTTATTCTCTTCAACCGGACGATAACCGAAGTCATCAATCACAATTGAGAGTTTACCTGCCTGAGCCGATAGTGTGAAAAACAGTGCGCAGAACGCAATTGAGAGCTTTTGAGGCTGAAACAACACTTATCTTCCTAACCACGGTAGTGGATTGACGGCCTGTCCCTGACGTCGGATTTCAAAGTAGAGCGAAGGCGTGCCGCGGCCGCCACTGGTACCCACAAGGGCGATAGGCTGTCCTGCCTTCACCTGAGTACCCACGCTCACCAGCGCACTTTGGTTGTAGCCATAAAGACTCATATCGCCTTTACCATGTTCCAATACCACAACCAGGCCGTAGCCTTGTAGCCAGTCGGCCATCAGTACGCGTCCATCGGCGATGGCTTTCACTTCGGTGCCTTCTGGTGCATCAATCACCAGACCTTTCCAGCGCAGTTCACCCTGCATGGATTCACCGAAGCGGTGTTCAATACGTCCATTCACCGGCCATACCGCCTGCCCACCAGGCTTTCCGAGGCCACCGGTGCGCGCCATCAACTCACGTTCGCTTTGTGTGGGTTGATAACTTGATCCCTTGGCTTTTGCCTGCGCCTGACGCTGGCGTACTTTTTCTGCCTCACGTGCTTCACGTTCGGCACGCTCACGCGCTTCGCGTTCGGCTTTGGCAATTTTATCCTGCAGACGGCTTTCGTTTTCTCGCATCTCAACCAAATCGGCCTGATCTTTTTCCAGCGAGCTTTCCAGTACCGTCAGGGTTTTCTTACGTGCCGCACTGGCAGTTTCCAATTTGGCCTGCTGCGACTGCTGTTGGGCTAACAGGGATTTTTGTTGTTCCTGCTTACCTTGCAATGCCTGACGCTGCTCGGCCAACTGTTGCTGAGTTTGTTTGAGATCGTCGATGTTTTTCTGGCGTGCAGCATTAAGGTAGCCGAAATAGGCAAGTATGCGTTCACTGCGTTGTGCTTCTTCACCACCCAGCAGCAGCTGTAACCCATTGTGCTGGCCTTGTCGGAAAGCCGCATCCAATTGCTGAGCCAGCAGTTTTTGCTGCTGAGCCTGCTGTTTTTCCAGACGAGAGATGGAGGTGGTAATTTGCGTGATTTCGCCGTCAAGCGCGGTCAAACTATTGCGCGTTTCCCGAAGCTGCCGGCTGGCTTGCGCAATCACTTTTTCCTGACTTTGCAGTTGATCGAGAAGTTTGCTGCGCTGTAATTTCTGCGCTTTAACGCTTTTCTCTTTGTCAGCGATATCCTGCTGAATGGACTTGAGCTGGGTTTTACTGTCATCCGCACTGTGCGCGTAAACGGGCAATAACAGTGCGCCCGCGCAGAGCAAGCTCAGGGAGATTTCGGACCAGCGAAATAACAACGGATGCGCTGGGCCGTTGTGACAGGTCCTTGTGTGTGTAACGGTCGCTTTTCCCTTCATAGTCGATAATTATTCCACGATGAACAGCCGCTTACCAGTTATCCCGGGCGGGTTTTGCTTTACGAAAGATGTCGGTGCCGAGCTTAGCGGCATAAACCTTGACTCAATTTTGCGATTAGAACACTTTTTTTGGAAAATGACGCACAAATCGTAACTCTGCCCGCTTCGCGACTGTACATGCTAAGTGGCGCAGGTATACTCAGAACCCTTGTTTTAGCTTATTAGCCCGGTCTGGAGTCGTTACCCCTCATGCAAGAAATTATGCAGTTTGCAAGCAATCACACCATCCTTAGTCTGGCATGGGTTGTTTTACTCGTTCTGGTGATTGTGACCACCGTTAAAGGAATGTTCTCTAAGGTAAAAACCATCAGCCGTGGTGAAGCAACCCACCTGATCAACAAAGAGGATGCGGTGGTTGTAGACGTGCGTTCGCGCGATGATTATCGCAAAGGGCACATTTCAGGTGCGGTGAATATTGCAGCGGCTGACATCAAAAAAGGGAGCTTTGCCGAACTGGAAAAGCACAAGTCCCAACCCATAATTGTGGTATGTGCCACTGGTCAGAGCGCGGGTGAGTCAGCCGCTAAATTGAGCGCTGAAGGTTTTGAAAAAGTCTCCGTGCTGAAAGATGGCGTGAGCGGCTGGAGTGGTGAGAATCTGCCGCTGGTACGCGGTAAATAATTCCCAGAGGTAACCGCATGGCTAATGTTGAGATTTACACCAAAGTCACATGCCCTTATTGCCACCGGGCAAAAGCATTGTTGGATCAGAAAGGTGTTTCGTTCCAGGAGATTCCTATTGATGGGAACGCGGCGAAACGTGAAGAGATGATTCAGCGAAGCGGGCGTACGACAGTTCCCCAGATTTTTATTGATGCGCAGCACATTGGTGGCTGTGACGATCTTTACGCGCTGGATGGGCGTCAGGGACTGGATCCCTTACTCCAGGCATAATTTTTCGGTCAGACAATTTAACTCACAGGATTTAGTAACATGTCAGAACATAGCACAAACGAAATGCAGTTCCAGATTCAACGTGTTTATACCAAAGACGTTTCTTACGAAGCGCCAAACGCGCCTCAGGTTTTCCAGAAAGAGTGGGAACCGGAAGTGAAACTGGATCTGGACACCGCTTCATCTCAGCTGGCTGATGAAGTCTATGAAGTTGTTCTGCGCGTTACCGTGACAGCAACCGTTGGTGAAGACACCGCATTCCTGTGCGAAGTTCAGCAGGCGGGTATCTTCACCATCGGCGGTATCGAAGGCACTCAGATGGCACATTGCCTCGGTGCATACTGCCCGAACATTCTGTTCCCGTATGCACGTGAATGCATCACCAGCCTTGTGTCTCGTGGTACTTTCCCGCAGCTCAATCTGGCGCCTGTTAATTTTGATGCCCTGTTCATGAACTATCTGCAGCAGCAAGGTGAAGGCGAAGCGCCACGTCAGGATGCCTGATGACTACCCTCAACGCTTCAATTAGCGTCATCGGTGCCGGCTCGTACGGCACCGCATTGGCCATTACGTTGGCTCGTAACGGCCATCCGGTTCTGCTTTGGGGCCACAATCCGCACAGTGTGGCACAGCTCCAGGCTGACCGATGTAATGCCGCTTTCCTGCCTGATGTACCTTTCCCTGACAATCTTGTTCCTGAAGCCGATTTGGCAACGGTGGTGAGTGCCAGTCGTGATCTGTTGGTGGTGGTGCCCAGCCACGTGTTTGGTGATGTTCTCACCCAACTGAAGCCGCATCTGCGTGCAGATTCCCGAATTGTCTGGGCAACCAAAGGCCTCGAAAAAGAGACTGGCCGGCTTTTGCAGGATGTTGCGCGTGAAATCCTCGGCGATCAGATTCCGCTGGCCGTAGTTTCCGGCCCAACTTTCGCGAAAGAGCTTGCAGCGGGCCTGCCTACAGCGATAGCGCTGGCTGCCACTGACGCACAGTTCGCCGAAGATCTGCAGCAAAAATTGCACTGCGGTAAAAGCTTCCGCGTGTACAACAATCCAGACTTCATCGGCGTGCAACTGGGTGGCGCGGTGAAAAACGTGATTGCGATTGGTGCCGGTATTTCTGATGGCATCGGTTTTGGTGCCAACGCACGTACCGCGTTAATCACACGTGGATTAACGGAGATGAGCCGCCTCGGTGCTGCACTGGGTGCCGATCCCACTACCTTTATGGGCATGGCGGGGCTGGGCGATTTAGTACTGACCTGTACCGATAATCAATCCCGCAATCGTCGTTTTGGCATGATGCTGGGACAAGGCGAGAGCGTTGATGAGGCGCAGCGCATTATCGGACAAGTTGTAGAAGGGTACCGAAACACCAAAGAAGTCAAAGCATTGGCGGCGAGAATGGGTGTTGAAATGCCGATAACCGAGCAGATTTATCAGGTACTGTATTGCGAAAAATCGGCGCGAGAGGCAGCATTGAGTTTACTTGGCCGTGCAAGGAAGGACGAAAACAGCCAAAGCTGAAGCAGGATGCTCAGCTAAATCACCTGCAGCGCCTCTCAGGCGCTTTTTTTATCGGGAGCACAGAGCAATGTCGTCAGAAGAGTTAGAACTGGTCTGGAACAACATCAAAGCTGAAGCCAGAGCGCTGGCTGATTGTGAACCCATGCTGGCCAGCTTTTATCACGCGACTTTGCTCAAGCACGAAAATCTTGGCAGTGCACTAAGCTACATGCTGGCGAACAAACTTGCCAACCCGATCATGCCAGCCATTGCGGTACGCGAAATCGTTGAGGAAGCGTATCGCGAAGATCCAGAGATGATTGTCTCTGCAGCTTACGATATTCAAGCCGTGCGCCAGCGCGATCCTGCCGTTGATAAGTATTCAACGCCATTGCTGTATCTGAAAGGCTTCCATGCATTACAGGCTTATCGCATCGGCCACTGGCTCTGGAAAGAGGGCCGCCGCGCGTTAGCCGTCTATTTGCAGAACGAAATCTCCGTCTCCTTTGCAGTGGATATCCACCCGGCAGCCCGTATTGGTCGCGGCATCATGCTCGATCATGCTACCGGTATCGTGATTGGTGAAACCGCCGTAGTGGAAAATGACGTGTCGATTTTGCAGTCGGTCACGCTAGGCGGTACTGGAAAAACCAGCGGCGATCGCCATCCGAAAATCCGTGAAGGTGTGATGATTGGCGCCGGTGCCAAGATTCTCGGTAACATTGAAGTGGGGCGCGGCGCGAAAATTGGTGCGGGTTCGGTGGTACTACAACCAGTGCCGCCGCATACCACGGCAGCCGGTGTGCCTGCGCGTATCGTTGGCAAACCCACCAGTGATAAACCTTCGATGGATATGGACCAACTCTTCAACGGCGCGGGCTTCGAGTACGGCGACGGAATTTAGCTCTTGATCAGTGCGCCAGCATAATCAAGCTGGCGCCACGCTTCATAAACCACCACAGATACCGCATTCGACAGATTCATACTGCGACTTTCAGCCATCATTGGGATGCGGATCTTCTGCTCTGCTGGCAGCGCGTTCAGTATCTCTGCCGGCAAACCACGGCTCTCAGGTCCAAACAATAAATAATCCCCTTTCTGATAGCTCACAGCGCTGTGGGCAGGTGTGCCTTTGGTGGTGAGTGCAAACAGACGCTGTGGTGCTTCAGACTCGATAAACGCAGTGTAATTGGCGTGTTTTTTGAGTGAGGTGTATTCGTGATAATCGAGCCCGGCGCGGCGCAGGCGCTTGTCATCCCAGGCAAAGCCCAGCGGCTCAATCAGATGCAATTGGAAGCCTGTATTGGCACACAAGCGGATGATATTGCCCGTATTTGGCGGAATTTCTGGTTCAAATAAAACGATGTTCAGCATAAGGCCCCCGGAAACGAGGGCCGAAGCATAGCAAATTATTGACGAGCGGAGTACAGCGGCAACCAGAGTGTAAGGCGCAGCCCCCCTAATGGGCTGTCATCGGCTTTCACCCAACCGCGATGCTGTTGCACGGCTGTTTCCACAATCGCCAGTCCGAGACCGGTGCCACCAGATTCACGGTCGCGTGCTTCATCAGTGCGATAGAAGGGGCGGAAAATCTGCTCGCGATCTTCAGCGCTGACGCCTGGGCCATCGTCATCAACGTGAACGGTAATACCCTGAATATCCACCGAGAAACTCACGCTGATATGCGTGTGGGAATAACGCAGCGCATTACGCACGATGTTTTCCAGTGCGCTCTCCAGGGCATGCGGGTTGCCGTACAGTGGCCACGGACCAGGCGGATACGGCACATCCATGGTTTTACCCATCTGCTCGGCTTCAAATTTGGCATCTTCCAGTACACCGTTCCACAGCTGGTTCGCCTTCATCGCTTCACTGACTAAGGCATTTTTATGCTGAGTGCGTGAGAGCACCAGCAAATCGTTAATCATGCCATCAAGCCGCTGGGCTTCCGTTTCGATACGCTGAAGTTCTTTACCTTCACCATTGCGACGGCGCAGTAGGGCGGTAGCCAACTGCAAACGTGTCAGTGGCGTGCGCAATTCATGACTGATATCGGATAACAAACGCTGCTGTGCGGTCATCATGCGTTCAAGTGCGCTCACCATTTGGTTGAAACTTGAACCTGCTGCCAGGAATTCCTGTGGACCGGATTCCAGTTCAGGATGCTGGCGTAAGTTTCCGCTCGCCACTTCATCGGCAGCATGTTTCAGTTTGCGCGCTGGACGCGCCAGGCTCCACGCCAGCCATAACAGCAGTGGCGAGCTAATCAGCATGGTGACAATCAGCAGCAATAACGGACGGTCGAACAGTAAATTGACGAAGTCCAGTTGAGAACTGGTGGCGGGGCGGATCAGGTAGAGCTGATAGTTATCTTCACCATCCTGCACGGCGAACGGGCCCACCATCTCCACACGACCATACTTTTTCTTCTGCGGATGATCGGCATTATCAGACTGGCCGATAAAGTTACGAATCACCTGCATTTCATTATGCTGCGCCCCGATCACCCGGCCTTCGCTGGTCACCAATAACAAGCGTTGGCCGGGTGGGGCCCATTTGTCGATGGCGCGAAAGAGCCTGCGCCACCACATCAGGTCGTTAGGGGGATCTTGCGATAACTCAGCTTCAACATGCTGTTCAATCATGGTGCCCTGTCGTTGCTCACTTTCCAGCAGTGCAGTCATCTGGCGTGAGTCGAGTTTGGGCACCATCAAAACCAGCATCAACACCAGCGCCAGGGTGAGCCAGAAAATGGCGAAGATGCGGGTGGTCAAACTTCCAATCATGATGCCGAAACCATCAGATAGCCGCGTCCGCGTAGCGTTTTAAACCACGGATGACCATCACGACGTTCCGGCAATTTACGACGCAGGTTTGAAATGTGCATATCAATCGCGCGGTCAAACGGCGTCAGGCGTTTACCCAGCACTTCCTGACTGAGGTGCTCACGCGACACGACCTGACCTAAGTGCTGTGCCAGCAAATAGAGCAGAGTGAATTCCGTGCCCGTCAGATCCAGCGTTTCACTATCGAAGCTGGCTTCCTGGCGGCCTGGGTTGAGGCGCAGGCAATCCACTTCCAGCGTGGGTGAACTATTGTCATGCTGCTGTTGTTGTTCGCTCCAGTTTGAACGGCGCAAAATAGCCCGAATACGCGCCACCAGTTCACGGTCATTAAACGGTTTTGGTAGATAGTCATCCGCGCCCAGCTCAAGGCCAAGAACACGATCCAACTCACTACCACGAGCGGTCAGCATAATGACCGGAGTTTGGTGCTGTTGTCGTAATTCTTTCAACGTATCAATACCGTTCTTCTTCGGCATCATGACGTCGAGTAATAACAAGTCAACGCTGTTATCCAGCAGGTTAAGCGCCTGCTCGCCATCGCTGGCGACAATCACCTCAAAACCTTCCATCTCAAGCAGTTCTTTAAGCAGCGAAGTTAATTCGCGGTCGTCATCAACCAACAGGATTTTATTCATTTTTTGTTGCCCTCCGCAGGCAAAATACCGTGTTCCTTGACTTGCAATCCAACGCTTTACGTAGTTTTACACCCCCTGACGGATGTTTGCAGCTATCGCCGTACACTAGCTCTCGTTGAATCGCAAAACGGAACGAACTGGGAGTAAACGATGCGCTACTTAACCGCCGTCGTCATTGCCTCAGCGATGGTTCTCAGTCACGCCAGCGCAGAAGCAGCAGACACGACGACGATTGACGAGATGCATCATAACGGCGGATTGACGACAGGCAGTATGACGCAAAATCCGCAAAGCCACATGTTCGATGGCATTGAGCTGACTGAACAACAGCGGCAACAGATGCGAGACCTGATGCAGCAAGCACGACATGAGCGCCCGGTTATGAGCGTTCAGGATATTGAAACTATGCATGACCTTGTCATTGCAGACAAATTTAACGAATCGGCTATCCGACAGCAGGCAGAGAAACAAGCCCGCGCGCAGATAGAACTGCAAGTTGAGATGGCTCGGGTTCGCAACCAGATGTATCACCTGCTAACGCCTGCACAGCAAGCGACATTGCAGAAGAATTATGAGCGGCGACTTAACGATATGCGTCAGCTCTCAGGATTGCAGCCATCATCACCGCTGCATGCAGTGAGTAGTACCAGCAGTAACCAGTAACATAGTATCCCTGTTTTCCTTGCCATAGACACCATCCCTGTCTTCCCCCGCATGATGCGGGGGTTTTTTTATCTGCCAATCCTGTGCTGCATCATCACCTTAATATTCAATTCACGCAGCTTACGCTTGCCGATGATAAACTTGAGCCATTATGTGACTAAAGGCGTTGCGCTGAGCAGACGCTTCTATGAGGCATGGCATGGATCCCTCCTACGCGAAACTCGTCAACCGCGCGGCGCTGGCGGCAACGACGCTGGCGACATTACTGTTGATCGTGAAAATTTTTGCCTGGTGGCTGACCGGCTCAGTCAGTATGTTAGCCGCCCTGGTCGATTCACTGGTGGATATCGCTGCATCGCTCACCAATTTACTGGTGGTGCGCTATTCACTCCAGCCTGCAGACGCTGATCACACCTTCGGCCACGGTAAAGCGGAGTCGCTTGCCGCACTGGCACAAAGCATGTTTATTTCCGGCTCGGCACTGTTTTTATTTCTCACGGGTATTCAGCATCTGGCCTCACCCAATATATTACGTGCGCCGCTGGTCGGTATCGTCGTCACTGTGGTCGCCCTTTTGTCCACCCTGTTACTGGTGACTTTCCAACGCTGGGTGGTGCGTCGGACACGCAGCCAGGCGATACGTGCGGATATGCTGCACTATCAATCTGACGTGGTGATGAACGGCGCGATCCTGGTGGCTTTGGTGTTAAGCAGCTATGGTTTTGTCCGGGCAGATGCGCTCTTTGCGCTGGGGATTGGGGTGTACATCCTCTATAACGCTTTGCGCATGGGTTATGAAGCGGTGCAATCTTTACTGGACCGCGCATTGCCGGAAGAAGAGAAGCAGGCGATTATCGATTTGGTTAGCGACTGGCCAGGTGTGCGCGGTGCCCATGCACTGCGTACGCGTCAATCCGGGCCAACCCGTTTTATCCAGCTTCATCTGGAAATGGATGACCACCTGCCGCTGGTGCAGGCGCATCAGGTAGCGGATCAGATCGAGCAAGCACTCCGGCTTAAGTTTCCCGGTTCAGATGTTATCATCCATCAGGATCCCTGTTCGGTGGTGCCTGAAAATCAGCAAGGCTTTTTCCAGTTTTAGCGTTTAAATATCATGGCGTTGCGTTATAAAAATGACGTAACGCTAACAACTCTGTAAAAAAATAGCGAAAACTTGTCTGACCTGAATCAATTCAGCATCAAGCCTTTGATATACTATCTGCAACTATTAAGCCGCACGATCGTGAGCGGGTTTACACCGGTCGGCAGGCAGGAATAATCCTTAGTTTTGAACAATCCAGAGGTTGTCATGATCAAAAAAATCGGAGTACTGACCAGCGGCGGTGACGCCCCAGGCATGAACGCAGCCATCCGCGGAGTTGTCCGTTCCGCGCTGAGTGAAGGCCTTGAAGTTTTTGGTATCTACGACGGCTATCTGGGATTGTATGAAGACCGTATGATCAACCTCGACCGTTACAGCGTGTCCGACATGATCAACCGTGGCGGCACTTTCCTCGGTTCTGCACGCTTCCCGGATTTCCGTAATGAGGAAGTTCGTCAGGTTGCCATTGAGAACATGAAGAAGCGCGGCATTGACGCGCTGGTGGTCATCGGCGGTGACGGTTCCTACATGGGTGCCAAACGTCTGACGGAAATGGGTTTCCCGTGCATTGGTCTGCCAGGCACCATCGATAATGACGTTGCCGGTACCGATTACACCATCGGTTACTTCACGGCGCTGGAAACCGTGGTTGAAGCGATTGACCGTCTGCGCGACACCTCCTCTTCGCATCAGCGCATTTCGATCGTGGAAGTGATGGGTCGTTACTGCGGCGATCTGACTCTGGCTGCTTCCATCGCCGGCGGTTGTGAATTCATCGTGCTGCCGGAAATTCCTTATACCCGTGAAGAACTGGTCGAAGAGATCAAAGCGGGTATCGCCAAAGGTAAAAAACACGCCATTGTGGCCATTACCGAACACATCTGTGATATCGACGATTTGGCGCACTATATCGAAGCTGAAACCAAACGCGAAACGCGTGCCACTGTCCTCGGTCATATTCAGCGTGGCGGTGCGCCATGTGCTTACGACCGTATTCTGGCTTCACGCATGGGTGCTTACTCCATCGAACTGCTGTTGCAGGGCTACGGCGGACGTTGTGTCGGTATTCAGAATGAGAAGATGGTGCATCACGACATCATTGACGCGATTGAAAACATGAAGCGCCCATTCAAGCGCGACTGGCTGGATACGGCGAAAAAACTCTACTAATCAAACTAAATCAGGGCGCGGCCTCCACCGTGCCCTTTTTTATTCCCCCTTATATTCCCTACAGTTATAACCACTTATTTTTAATTCTTTAATCATTGAATTGGTTTATGTCAGTCTTGTTCTATAACGACCTCGGGAGAGCAAGCAATGAACAAGTGGAGTATTGGTGTCACCCTGTTACTGGCTTCCACCAGTGTTTTGGCAAAGGATATCCAGCTGTTAAACGTTTCTTACGATCCAACGCGTGAGCTGTATGAGCAGTACAACAAAGCGTTTAGCGCACACTACAAGCAGGAAACGGGCGACAATGTGGTGATCCGTCAGTCTCATGGCGGTTCAGGGAAGCAGGCGACCTCTGTGATCAACGGCATTCGTGCTGATGTCGTGACCCTGGCGCTGCAGTCTGACGTGGATGCTATTGCTGACCGTGGTCGGATCGATAAAAACTGGATTAAGCGTCTGCCAGACAACTCCGCCCCTTATACTTCCACCATCGTGTTCCTGGTCCGTAAGGGCAACCCGAAGGGCATTCATGACTGGAACGATTTAATTAAACCCGGCGTATCGGTGATCACCCCGAACCCGAAAACCTCAGGTGGCGCACGCTGGAACTATCTGGCCGCATGGGGCTGGGCACTGGATCAAAACAACGGTGACCAGGCCAAAGCGCTGGCGTATGTGAAGGCGCTGTTCAAGAACGTAGAAGTGCAGGATTCGGGTGCACGTGGCGCGACCAACACCTTCGTAGAACGTGGCATAGGCGATGTGCTGATTGCCTGGGAAAACGAAGCGTATCTGGCAGTGAACAAGCTGGGTAAAGACAAGTTCGAAATTGTCACGCCAAGCGAATCGATTCTGGCAGAACCAACCGTTTCGGTGGTCGATAAGGTGGTGGATGAGCAGGGCACGCGTAAAGTGGCCGAAGATTACCTGAAGTATCTCTACTCACCAGAAGGCCAGACCATCGCAGCGGAAAACTTTTATCGTCCACGCGATCCTGAAGTCGCGAAAAAGTTTGCCAGCACCTTTGCGCCGGTGAAACTGTTCACTATCGACAGCAAGTTCGGTGGCTGGACGCAAGCGCAGAAAGCGCACTTCGCCGATGGTGGTAGTTACGATCAGGTCATGAAACCGTAATCGTCATCGCATCAAACTGAAACGGTCAGCCTGATGCTGGCCGTTTTGCATTACAGTGCAGTAAAAGTCCGTGACATTGCCCAGACGGCAGGCGAGGATGCTGGCAGGTGATGAACAGAGGAATTCGGCCATGCAGGGAAGTCGTCGCACCCTGAAGTTGCTAACCGTTTTACTGCTGGTGCTGATTGTCGGACTGATCGTCAGCGCCTTCCATTTCCAGAAAAACTCCAATGCCCTCTGGCAGATCATCAGTGAAAAGTGCGAGCCCAATCTGGCGAAGAGTGGCAATCCCGCCCCTTGTCAGCAAGTGAATACGGCACAGGGTTATGTCACGCTGAAAGACCTCAACGGTCCACTGCAGTATTTACTGATGCCGATTGAAAAAATCACTGGCATGGAAAGCCCGATTATTCTCGAACCCACCACGCCCAATCTGTTTGCCGCCGCCTGGCTGCAGCGCAGTCTGTTGGCCAAAAAACGCGGTGCACCGATTGACGATAGCGCGCTGTCGCTGGCGATTAATGCGCAGTATGGCCGTACACAGAATCAACTGCACATCCACATCTCCTGTCTGCGTCCTGATGTGCGTCAGCGGCTTGATGCGTTAAGCCCTAAGCTCAACGAGCAGTGGCAGCCAGCCACGCTGCGTAAACATCGCTATTTGATTCGCACACTGTCGACGGCTGAACTGGCGCAGCAAAGTGTCTTTATTCGTCTGGCGACTGAAGTGCCTAATGCGCGCAGCGAGATGGGAAAATATGGGATGGCACTGGCGGAATTGCCGGATGGGCGCTTAGCGTTGCTGGCGCTGGAGCGCAATTGGCTGATGCTTAACAGTGGTTCTGCGGAGGAGTTGCAGGACCACCAATGCCAGATTTTGAACCATTAACCATGGCTTCCAATATAAAGCTTCAATGAAACGTATAAGCACGCTGGGGGGTTCCAGAACTGTTTCATCACATCTTCCTCAGTGTATGAGTTACATGTCTCAGTACGAATCTCTGGCAATAAAAAAGGCGGCTCATCAGCCGCCTTGTTCCACACCGAAAAAACTTAGGCGTTTTTCGCTGCTGCAGCTGCTTTCACGATCACTGCGAACGCATCGGCTTTCAGTGAAGCACCGCCAACCAGCGCGCCATCGATATCTGGCTGGGTGAACAGTTCTGCGGCATTTTTGTCGTTAACAGAACCGCCGTACTGAATGATAACCTGCTGAGCAATCGCCGCATCTTTCTTCGCGATATGGTCACGAATGAATTTGTGCACGGCCTGGGCCTGCGCAGGTGTAGCGGATTTGCCGGTACCGATCGCCCAGACTGGCTCATAAGCGATAACCACGCCTTCGAACGCAGCCGCACCCTGAGTTTCCAGCACGGCGTCGATCTGACGTGCGCACACTTCTTCAGTCTTGCCCGCTTCGTTCTCTGCTTCAGTTTCACCGATGCACAGGACTGGCACCAGGCCGGCTGCTTTCAGAACAGCAAATTTCTTCGCGATGAACTCGTCGCTTTCTTTGTGGTAAGTACGACGCTCAGAGTGGCCGATGATGATGTATTTCGCGCCGACATCTTTCAGCATTTCTGCGGAGGTTTCACCGGTGAATGCGCCAGACAGGTTAACGTCAACGTTCTGTGCACCCAGTGCAATGTGGCTGCCGGAGACGGCGTGTTTTGCCAGGTCAAGATAGAGAGTGGGTGGAGCAATTGCTACGCCACAACCTTCAACACCAGACAGCTCTTTGCGCAGACCTTCAATCAGCTCGCCTGCCATGTGCTTGCTGCCATTCAGTTTCCAGTTACCCATAACCAGTGGATGTCGCATTCTTTCCTCCGCATAACGCGATTCATGAAATAGCGCTGCCATCGGGCAGCGATGTCTGCCAGACAGTATAGAGATCAAACGTGTCGCTGGCTTTGCTTTTCGTCATTTTTGCCGCGGTGATCAAGGGGTCGCGAGCGCCAGTTTTATTGGCTCAACCGCGAAGGTTAATCCTTTGTCACCGTTATCCGCGACCACAAAACGCAATGCGCCTTCAGTACTGGCAAAATAGCGTGCGCCTTTGCCTGCGCTGAGCAGTGCATCAAGCTTTTTGCGTCCATCTGCAGGCGATAAACCTGGGACAAAAAATCGCAATAATGCTGTCATGTAATCCATCGCACGTGCCTGCGCGGCTTTCATATCCGGGCCGGGAACCGGTAGCCAGGTAATTTGCAGCGTTTTGATTTTTCCGGTGCCCTGCTCCAGCGCGGTAGAAGCATAGAGTGTTTCATTGATCTTGCTGGCGGCGCGCGTCAGGTTGCTTTTATCGTCTCGATTATCAATCGCACGATATTCTTGCAACGGCAGGTCCGGATTCGTTGCGTTGTACTTCTCGCGGAACTGCGCGATGGTCATATCGAAGGTGGGGGCACCTGCCAATAGATAAGGGGCGGCAGGCAGGTGATCGCTTCGATCCTGCGGTGTCGCATCCTCCGCCCAGGCGGGAAATGTCAGCGCGACGCTCAAGAGCAGCGCGACTGGCAGGTTCTTCATTGCTTCGGCCCTAAATCATTCACTTAGCCCACGATTAGAACGGTTTTTACCGACCAAAGTCAAAACCCGCACAGGGAAAAGTCTGACATTCTTCACACCACACGGATTACCAGTAATGCTCGCTGGTCATATGGCCGGGTTTGCGTTTGAAATGTTTACGCATCTCACGCGTATCTTTCAGCAATTGCTGGGTATCGCGCACCATTTGCGGGTTACCACACAGCATCACGTGGCTGGTGTCAGCGGTCATCGACAAACCCACCGCACGTTCAAGTTCACCGCTCTCAATGAGCTGCGGAACACGACCGTGCAGTGAACCGGCGATCTCTTCGCGACTCACCACCGTCTGAATATGCAATTTGCCCTGATAACGCTGTTGCAGCTGCTGCATCAACGGCAGGAAGCTCAGGTCATCGGCGAAACGTGCCGCATGTACCAGCACAATGTTATCAAAGCGTTCCAGGTCTTCGCCCTGTTGCAGAATCGATAAATAAGGACCTATCGCCGTGCCAGTGGCCAGCATCCATAGCGTACTGCAATCGGGAATTTCATTGAGTACAAAGAATCCGGCAGCTTCTTTGGTCACCATCACCTGATCGCCAGGCTGCAATGCCTGCAAACGTGGACTGAGCTTACCCTCTGGCACCGTGACCAGATAGAACTCCAGTAAGGGATCGCGCGGTGCATTCACATATGAATAGGCGCGTTGCACGCGTTCACCATCAATTTCCAGCGCAAGCTTGGCAAACTGCCCGGCGGTAAAGGTATCAATCGGCGCGGTAACGCGCAGGCTGAACAGTGCATCGGTCCAGTTTTTCACTTCTTTCACTTCCGCATTGATCCACTCTGCCATGATCGCTCCTTATTATTGATTATTCAGGCGTGTCACTATCATCGTCAGCCCTCTCACAGATTTCCAGCCCGGCGGAGAGTAAAGGGCTCTCAGCGACAAATCATGCGCACTCCACATCAACTGTAGCGGTCGGGTTACGACCCGGTACGTAATCTTGACACCACGGCGTCAGTCGCTTTGCACTCACCTCTCGATTTGTCATGCAATCCTGATATTTTTGCCGCCATTAATCGCCAGCAGCCTTTTTTAGTGCTGCTTTTATTTTGTTTCTCAGGCAGACATTTTGTTCCATGTTGAAGAATAAAACACAAAACCGCTTCCTGTTATTCATGCTGATCGTGCTGGTGGCGGTCGGACAGATGGCGCAAACCATCTATGTGCCGGCGATGGCGAACATGGCCGAAGCCCTGAACGTACGCAGTGGCAGCATGCAGCAGGTCATGGCCGCTTATTTGATGACCTATGGTGGATCACAACTGATCTATGGTCCGTTGTCAGACAGCTTTGGCCGTCGTCCGGTGATCCTTATCGGTATGACGATCTTTGCCGTGGGGGCATTGATCGCCATGTTTGCGCCATCACTGCAGATTTTGGTGCTGGGCAGCGCGGTGCAGGGTTTGGGTACTGGCGTGGCGGGGGTGATGGCGCGCACTATGCCGCGCGATCTCTATTCCGGTATCGCCCTGCGCCAGGCCAATAGTCTGCTGAATATGGGAATTCTGGTGAGCCCGCTGCTGGCACCGGTGATTGGCGCGCTACTGACGCACCTGTTTGGCTGGCACGCTTGTTTTGCCTTTCTGCTGTTGCTGTGCGTCGGCGTCACAGCTTCCATGGCGCGCTGGCTACCCGAAACGCGTCCCGTGGATACGCCTGCCACACCATTTCTGCGCCGTTATGCCACCTTACTTAGCGACGGGAATTTTATCCGCTATCTGCTGCTGCTGGTGGGCGCCCTGGCAGGCATCGCAGTGTTTGAAGCCAGCTGTGGTGTGTTGATGGGGGGCGTGCTCGGTCTGGATGGCATCACCGTCAGCATTCTGTTTATCCTGCCAATCCCGGCCGCCTTTTTTGGTGCGTGGTTTGCCGGACGCGAGCAGAAGTCCTGGCATACGCTGATGTGGTACGGCGTGAACAGTTGCTTGCTGGCGGGTCTGCTGATGTGGATTCCGGCATGGTTCGGCATCATGAATATCTGGACACTGCTGGTGCCTGCCGCACTGTTCTTCTTTGGTGCCGGGATGCTGTTCCCATTGGCAACGTCCGGTGCGATGGAGCCTTATGCATGGTTAGCAGGGAGTGCGGGCGCGCTGATTGGTGGCATACAGAATTTGGGCTCTGGCGTAATTGCCTGGCTGTCGGCGCTACTGCCGCAGCACGATCAGTCGAGCCTCGGGATGCTGATGTTTGTCACGTCGCTGGTGATGCTACTGTGCTGGTGGCCGCTCTCACGTCATCCGGAGAGCGGCAAGCAGGCGATTACAGGATAAACTGATGCAGCGCCGCGTCTTTACGATCCAAATAGTGGATCGACTGGATGCGGCGGATAGTGCGAGATTTACCGCGTACCAGCAGGGTTTCGCTGGTGGCGATGTTGCCTTTGCGCGTAATGCCTTTCAGCAGGTCACCGGTGGTGATGCCGGTGGCGGCGAAAATCACGTTATCGTTACGCGCCATCTCTTCCAGCTTCAGCACTTCTCCGGCTTTAATGCCCATTTCAGCACAACGTTGCAGCTCCTGCTCGCCCAGACGACGGTTCTCTTCACTGTCGCCTTTGACGTGGTGACGTGCCAATAGGCGAGCCTGCATGTCGCCATCCATTGCACGGATCACTGCAGCGGACACCACACCTTCTGGCGCACCGCCGATACCGTAAAGCACATCCACTTCGCTGTCAGGCATGCAGGTCAAAATCGAAGCCGCAACATCACCATCCGGGAAGGCAAACACACGCACGCCGAGTTGCTGGAGCTGAGCGATCACCGCGTCATGGCGCGGCTTAGCCAGAATCGACACGGTCAGCTGGCTGAGGGGTTTATCCAGAGCGATGGCGATGTTCTTCAGATTGGCTTCGAGCGGCAGGTTGAGATCGATAGCACCGCGCGCGCCGGGCCCGACAATCAGTTTTTCCATGTACATATCAGGTGCGTGCAGGAAGCTACCTTTATCGCCCACGGCTAATACTGTCAGTGCGTTGGCCTGACCCATCGCCGTCATGCGTGTGCCTTCGATAGGATCGACAGCGATATCCACCGCATCCCCACGGCCGGTACCGACTTTTTCACCGATATAGAGCATCGGCGCTTCGTCGATTTCGCCTTCGCCAATCACAATCTGACCGTCGATATCAATGGTATTGAGCATAATGCGCATAGCGTGGACGGCTGCACCGTCGGCCGCATTTTTATCGCCGCGTCCTAACCAGTGATAGCCCGCTAATGCAGCGGCTTCGGTCACACGGGAAAATTCAATCGCGAGTTCTCGTTTCATGGTTGCACCTGATAAAAAACAGGCAGGCAGTGTAACACGGAGGGGAAAGCAGGGCGGGGAGAAAAACCCGCGGCAGGGTGCCGCGGGTCAAAGGTATTACTCAGCGTCTTCCCACGCTTGCGCACGCGCCACGGCTTTCTTCCAGCCTGCATAGCGCACGTTGCGTTCGGTGGTTTCGATGCTTGGGCGGAACTCACGTTCAACGACCGCTTTCGCGCGTACTTCCTCCAGATCGCTCCAGAAGCCCACCGCCAGGCCAGCAAGGTAAGCTGCACCCAGCGCGGTCACTTCACGTACTTCCGGACGCTCAACGCGCGTACCGAGAATGTCTGACTGGAACTGCATCAGGAAGTTGTTGGCGACCGCACCACCGTCCACGCGCAGAGATTGCAGACGGGTGCCCGCATCGTTCTGCATCGCTTCCAGGACGTCACGTGTCTGATAAGCAATCGATTCCAGCGTTGCACGGATGATGTGATTTGCGTTGGCACCACGGGTCAGACCGAAGATGGCGCCACGGGCATACGGATCCCAGTAAGGCGCACCCAGACCGGTAAACGCAGGCACCATGTAGACGCCGTTGGTGTCCTTCACTTTCAGCGCGAAGTATTCAGAGTCCGTTGAATCACTGATCAGCTTCATCTCATCACGCAGCCACTGAATGGAGGCACCGCCGATGAACACCGCACCTTCCAGTGCGTAGTTCACTTCGCCACGCGGGCCGCAAGCAATGGTGGTCAGCAGACCGTGCGTTGAAGTCACGGCTTCGGTGCCGGTGTTCATCAACATGAAGCAGCCGGTACCGTAGGTGTTTTTCGCCATACCCGGTTGTACGCACAGTTGGCCGTACAGGGCTGCCTGTTGGTCACCTGCAATACCCGCGATTGGGATACGCGTACCGCCTTTACCCCCGATGTTGGTCTGGCCGTAGATTTCAGAAGAGCCTTTCACTTCCGGCAGCATTTCGCGCGGAATATCGAGGATCTCCAGCATACGCTCATCCCACTCCAGCTTGTGGATGTTGTACATCATGGTACGAGAGGCGTTGGTGTGGTCGGTGATGTGCACACGCCCCTGGGTCATTTTCCATACCAGCCAGGTATCAACGGTACCAAACAGCAGCTCGCCACGTTTTGCACGCTCGCGCGCACCTTCAACGTTGTCGAGGATCCACTTCACTTTGGTGCCTGAGAAGTAAGGGTTAATAACCAGACCGGTGGTATGCTGGATGTACTCTTCCAGACCCTCTTTCTTTAGCTTGTTACAATAGTCCGCTGTACGTGGATCCTGCCAGACGATGGCGTTATAGATCGGCTTACCGGTCTCTTTATCCCACACGATGGCAGTTTCACGTTGGTTGGTGATACCAATCGCGGCAATCTCATCAGAACGGATGTCGGCATGGGCCAGCACTTCGACCAGCGTTGAGCTTTGTGACGCCCAGATGTCCATTGGGTCGTGTTCTACCCAGCCCGCTTTCGGGTAAATCTGGGTGAATTCGCGCTGCGAGACGGCGACGATGTTCGCGTCATGATCGAGTACCACGGCACGCGAGCTGGTCGTGCCCTGATCGAGCGCGAGAATGTATTTTTTATCAGTCGTAGTCATTTTATTTTCCTGATGATTAACGATGAAACTTACGCTTTACGCTGCTCAGCGCGTGCGACCGGTTTTTCTGTTTTGCTGGCTTCCGCCACGTTGACCGGCAGGTTACGGCCAATCAGTGAACGGTAACCGAAGGCTCCGAGGCAAGCACCCACCAGTGGGCCAAAAATCGGAACCAGGAAGTAAGGAATATCTTTGCCGCCGGTGAAGGCCACATCACCCCAACCTGCGATGAAGGCGAACAGTTTAGGACCGAAGTCACGCGCCGGGTTAAGTGCGAAGCCGGTGAGCGGGCCCATTGAACCACCAATCACGGCAACCAGCAGACCAATTAACAGCGGAGCCAGTGGACCACGTGGTACGCCGTTGCCGTCATCAGTCAGCGCCATGATCACCGCCATCAGTACCGCCGTAATCACCATCTCAACCAGGAACGCCTGACCGACACTGATGTGCGGGTTAGGGTAGGTTGAGAAGATACCGGCCAGATCGAGGCTCTGCACGCTGCCTCGCACCATTTGATGGCTGGCTTCATAATCAAAGAACAAATTGTAGTAGAGGCCATAAACCAGCGCCGCCGCACAGAAGGCACCGGCAACCTGCGCCAGGATGTAAGGCAGCACTTTGCGGCCTTCAAAGTTAGCAAACAGGCACAGCGCGACCGTTACCGCTGGATTTAAATGCGCGCCGGATACGCCCGCACTGAGATACACGGCCATGGAGACAGCAAGACCCCAGATAATACAGATTTCCCACTGACCGAATGCGGCACCAGCCAGTTTTAATGCAGCAACACAGCCTGCACCAAAAAAGATGATCAAACCGGTACCGAGAAACTCGGCGATGCATTGACCTTTTAGTGTGTTCGTTGTCTGACTCATAATGGCATTCCTGAAGCGAGGTTAAATTTTATCAGTTTTTGTTCTCAATCCATGAGTCACCCAGCTCTTATGTAGGGCTGATGTGAATTTATCGTTAACGAGCATAAACGAGAAATAGCGAAATCGAAATATGTGTACTCCGTCATAAAAATGCGCGTTTTCGCGTCTTTTACCTTTCTTTAAGGGCCATTAACCCTGCTTTACTTAAGTCCAATATCGTGACCGCGCGCAAAAATGCGCGATCGTGAGCGTTTTTTTAAGCATTAACTGAAAAGTGTTACAGACTGCCCGTGCAGGCCTTGTGTCGCTGGACTTGCGGGGTGTGGCTACATACAATCGGGACATCGTGGCTGGACGCACCATAACAAGGCAGTCCCAGCACCATCAACGCCTTGCAAGAGATTTAGGAGAGGTCATAAAGATGTCATTTGAAGTGTTCGAGAAACTGGAAGCGAAAGTACAGCAGGCGATTGATACCATCACCCTGCTGCAGATGGAAATTGAAGAGCTGAAAGATCAGAATAATACGCTGCGTAACGAAGCCAGCCAGGCTTCTGGCAACCAGGATGCACTGGTGCGTGAAAACCAGCATCTGAAAGAAGAACAGCACGTGTGGCAGGAGCGTCTGCGTGCACTGTTGGGAAAAATGGAAGAGGTTTAAGCGTCTATGCTTAAACCCATGACGGGTGCTACGGCACCCGTTTTTGTTGAGGCTTACTCGATATCGAGGGCGTCTTCCGACAGAATGATGCCGGTGTTATCGGCATAAAGATGGTCTCCAGAGAAGAAGGTTACGCCGCCAAAGTTAACGCGCACGTCACTTTCGCCAATCCCTTCTCCCGCCGCACCGACCGGAATCGCGGCAATCGCCTGAATACCAATTTCCAACTCTTCCAGATCGTCCACCTGACGCACTGAGCCGTAGATCACCAGGCCTTCCCACTCGTTTTGCGCTGCCAGACGCGCCAGTTGCGCATCAACCAGAGCACGACGTACCGAGCCGCCGCCATCAATCACTAACACACGACCCCGGCCATTCTCTTCCAGCAGATCGTAAAGCAGGCCGTTGTCTTCGAAACATTTCACTGTGGTGATTTGCCCACCGAATGAGGTGCGTCCGCCAAAATTGGAAAAGAGCGGTTCAACCACGTTCACTTCTTCATGGTAGATGTCACAGAGTTCGGAAGTATCGTATTTCATGAGGGTATCGTCTGTTTGCCACAGGAGCGGTAAGTATATCGCTATCTGACGATTGTTGGCAAAATCATCACCCGCTAAAAAAAGCGCTGCATCAATATCCTGCGTAAAAAAATGCCCGGCACAGTGGCCGGGCAGCGGATAACGATGGAACCTTTACAGAATAAAGCGGCTGAGATCTTCGTCGGCCACCAATTCGTCCAGGTGTTTGCCAACGTAATCAGCATCGATGGTGATGGATTCGCCGTTGCGATCGCTGGCGTCATAGGAGATGTCTTCCATCAGACGCTCCAGCACGGTGTGCAGACGACGTGCACCGATGTTTTCAGTCGTTTCGTTCACCTGCCATGCCGCTTCGGCGATGCGACGGATGCCGTCTTCGGTGAAATCAACGTTCACACCTTCAGTGCCCATCAGTGCTTTGTACTGTACGGTCACAGAAGCGTTTGGCTCCGTCAGAATACGTTCGAAATCATTCACGGTCAGCGCCTGCAGCTCTACACGAATCGGCAAGCGACCCTGCAGTTCTGGAATCAGATCTGACGGGCTGGCGACCTGGAACGCGCCTGAAGCGATAAACAGAATGTGATCAGTTTTCACCATGCCGTGCTTGGTGGACACGGTGCAGCCTTCCACCAGTGGCAGCAGGTCGCGCTGTACACCTTCGCGTGATACATCCGGGCCGCCCGCATTCTGGCCGCCGCGCTTACAGATCTTATCGATTTCATCAATGAACACGATTCCGTGCTGCTCAACGGCTTCGATGGCGTCTTGCTTCAGCTCTTCCGGATTCACCAGTTTTGCCGCTTCTTCTTCAATCAGCAGCTTCATGGCTTCTTTGATCTTCAGCTTGCGCGCTTTCTGCTTCTGGCCGCCGAGGTTCTGGAACATCGACTGCAGTTGGCTGGTCATCTCTTCCATGCCTGGAGGCGCCATGATTTCAACACCGGCTGCGGATGCGGCCAGATCGATCTCAATCTCTTTATCATCCAGCTGGCCTTCACGCAGTTTCTTGCGGAATGACTGACGGGCCGCAGAAGGTTCGGCAGTGTGCTCAGCCTGGCCCCAGTTATTTTTCGCCGGTGGGATCAGCACATCAAGAATGCGCTCTTCCGCCATCTCTTCAGCGCGGTATTTGTTTTTCTCGATGGCCTGGCTACGCACCATTTTGATGGCAGAGTCGGTCAGATCGCGAATAATCGAGTCGACTTCTTTACCCACGTAACCCACTTCGGTGAATTTCGTGGCTTCGACTTTGATGAAAGGCGCATTGGCGAGTTTTGCCAGACGACGCGCGATTTCGGTTTTACCGACACCAGTCGGGCCAATCATCAGGATGTTTTTTGGCGTCACTTCATGACGCAGCTCTTCGTCGAGCTGCATGCGGCGCCAGCGGTTACGCAGTGCAATTGCCACGGCCTTCTTTGCGCCGTCCTGGCCGATGATAAAGCGGTTAAGCTCGCTGACAATCTCGCGGGGAGTCATCTCAGACATGATGTTTAGTCCTTAGCCTTAGACGGTAATTCTTCAAAGTTGATGTTGTGGTTGGTGTAAATGCAGATATCGCCAGCGATGTTCAGCGCCTTCTCAACGATATCGTGCGCACCAATGTCGGTGTTCTCCAGCAGGGCTCGAGCCGCTGCCTGGGCGTAAGGCCCACCAGAACCGATAGCAATCAGATCATTTTCTGGCTGGATCACGTCTCCGTTACCGCTGATGATCAGTGAGGAGTTCTCATCAGCTACCGCCAGCAGCGCTTCAAGACGGCGCAGCATGCGATCGGTACGCCAGTCTTTCGCCAACTCGACCGCGGCTTTCACCAGGTGGCCTTGATGCATTTCCAGCTTGCGCTCGAACAGTTCAAACAGGGTGAAGGCATCTGCGGTGCCGCCAGCAAAACCAGCGATCACTTTGTCATTGTAGAGACGACGCACTTTCTTCACGTTGCCTTTCATCACGGTATTGCCGAGCGTAGCCTGGCCATCACCGCCAATCACGACTCGGCCGTTGCGTCGTACACTTACTATTGTTGTCACGGGCAGACCCCTTGTTGCAGTGGATAAGTAACTTCGCGCACAGAGCGCGAAGTATCATGCAACCAGATATGGGGTAGGTTTGGAGGGTTTCAACCCCGAGATTTGTCTTACTTGAAAGGGCAAGTGCATTAGTGAGGTGCGTTCACCCCTGTAACTTACTGATGCAAGCTCAGGGGATTCACGCACTTGCCGCGAGGCGAATGACTTAAGGTAAAGCGAGAGGAATGCAGCTTCCGTGTCCGGAGCTGTGTAAGCGTTTGACCGTGCTGTCAGCGCTGCTGCGATCTTTAAACGGCCCGATTACCACACGATTCCAGCCACCGCTGGTGGTGATACGACTCTCGAAACCTTCAAAAGCCAGACCTGCGCGCACAGACTCCGCCTGGTCAGTGCCTTTGAACGAGCCACACTGCACCATCCAGCGCTGCGAAGCGGCTTTCTCTTCCGGTTTCGCTTTTGCCGTTTCCTGCGGTTTCGGCTGTTGCACTGGTTCACGCGTTATCGGCGCTGGCTGTTGTTGTTGACGCGTCGCCTGCTGTTGCTGCAACTGCTGTTGGCGCTGTTGCTGTTGTAACTGTTGCTGCTGGCGCTGCATCTGTTGTTGCTGCACTTGCACCTGCTGCTGACGTTGCAGAGTTTGCTGACGCTGTGCCGGAGTTTGTTCGTTCCACGGCACTTCGTTGAGCTGCGTCGGTTGCTGGCGCATATCAGCCTGCATCTGTTCCAGCAATTGGCGCTGCTCATCCGTCAGCTGTGTTTGTGATTGCACACCACCACCAGCAGACGGTTCAGTCGGCGTCGGCACGGTGATTTGGCGATTTTCCAGCTCTTTGATGTATTTCCAGCGCTCTTCCGGCTTTGGCGGAAGGCCGTTGCCGTTGGCTTTATGATTCGGAATGACCTCAGTCTCTTCTTTTTTATGATGAGAGATGAACCATAAACCACCGGCAAAGGTGACCAGCACGGCCACGGCCAGTATGATCATCAACTTTGACGTGCCGGAGCCGCCTTTGCTTTTCTTACTGCGGCCTGCAGCGGGTTTTTTGCGACGCGTCCCTGTTGAACGCCCGCGGCCTACATAATCTCTCTGTGCCACTTTCGTTCTGATACCCTTCAAAAAAATGCCAATGGGCGAAACCCTAAATTAAGACGGGTGTAAAAGTTCTGTTAATTGCCCGGCAACGAATGCGTCATGTTACTCAAGGGCTGGAACTTTGACCAGCAGAGTCTGCCTTCAGAATCCGCTGAAAATGCAGTGAAGCCTAGACCATTTTTCCCGTTTTTGTGGCGGGTGCAGTGCTTCCGCGCACGCGTAATTCCGCGTCGAGTAAACGTGAGCCGTTGTTGACGCGTTTGCCCTGCAGTTCATCCAGCAGCAGCAGCATCGCTTCGCGACCAATGGCAAATCGCGGCTGTGCAACGGTGGTGAGTGGGGGATCGTAATACTGCGCCAGTTCGATATCGTCAAATCCCACCACGGAAAGATCCTGCGGAATGCGCATGCCCAGCTTTCGTGCCTGATTCATTGCACCCAATGCCATCAAGTCGCTGTGGCAGAAAATGGCTTTCGGCGGCTGCGGTAAGCTCATCAACTGTTTCAGCGCACTGGCACCAGCTTCGAAGGTGAAATCACCGTGCACAATCATCGTGGGATCAATGGCGATACTGCTGCGGCGCAGAGCCTGAATGTAGCCTTGTAAACGATACTGGCTGAGCGGGATATGTTCCGGCCCGGTAATGCAGGCAATCTGGCGATGACCGAGTTGCAGCAGATGATTGACAGCTTCAAATGCCGCCGTCAGGTTATCAATATGCACGGTAGGCAGAGCCATTTCCGGGGCGAATTCGTTGCCCATCACCATCGGCGGCAGGTTACGCTGATCTTCAATTCCTGCATCGAACGGCAGTTGTGAACCCAGCAGCACCATGCCGTCGATTTGGCGCGTCAACATCAGGTTGAGGAAGGTTTTTTCCTGCTGATCCTGATGTGCGCAGTCGCCAATCAACACCAGATAGCCTTCCTGCGCCGCGGTGACTTCGACGCCACGGATGATTTCACTAAAGAAGGGATCGCAGATGTCCGGCACTATTACCAATATGGTTTGCGTTTCGCCGCGTTTGGCATTGCGCGCCAGCCCGTGTGGCGCATAGCCGACATCAATCACCGCTTGTTCTACTTTCTGCCGGGTGGCAGCCGAGACTTTTTCCGGGTTCATCAGCGCGCGAGAAACCGTGGCGGTAGAGACGCCGGCTTTCTCGGCCACATCTTTCATGGTGGCAGCAGATGAAGGTTGCTTCTGGTCCAACGTATAACTCCTGACGCGGTACAGCGCATTGATTTTCAGACATTGCCGGGCTTCAGCCGGGATGGGCACTATTGATAACCCAACGTCGGGTGAGGTTGTTACTTAATTTGCATAAAAATTGTGACTTGTGCGACTTTTTTCGATCTGGCTCGCAGATGTGATGCGGCCTAACTCTCGGTGGGGTCGATATCCAGTGTCCATTTGGTTTTGCGCGCGGCGGGCAGGGTGGAGATTAGCGGCAGCGAACTGCTCAGCAGCTGTTGCAGGCGTTTACGCGAAGGATGCTGTAGCAACAGTTGCCAGCGCCAGCGCCCACTACGTTTCGGTGCCAGTGCCGGAACCGGCCCCATTAACCACATGGCCTCATCTTTCAGCGGGCTGGCTTCGAGTAAATTGCGCAGCTGTGTGAGGAATTCCGCGGCCTGCGCATTGTCCATGTCTTCCGCGCGGAACAGCGCGTGGCTGGTCCACGGCGGCAGCTGAACCGATTGGCGCTCCAGCAAGGTTTCCTCGGCAAAGGCGAAATAGCCACGATGCAGCAACGTTTGCAACAGCGGATGCTCGGGATGGTGCGTCTGCAGCAGTACTTCACCCTGTTTACCGGCGCGCCCGGCGCGCCCGGCCACCTGGGTATAGAGTTGAGCAAAGCGTTCGGCGGCGCGGAAATCGGCGGAGAATAAGGCGCCATCGACATCCAGCAGGGAAACCAGCGTCACGTCGGGGAAATGGTGCCCTTTTGCCAGCATCTGTGTGCCAACCAGAATGCGGGCACCGCCGCGATGCACATCCGCCAGATGCTGCTCCAGTGCACCTTTGCGGCTGGTGGTATCGCGATCAATGCGCGACACCGGTACGCCGGGAAAGAGTGTGCTGAGCTGCTGCTCAAGCTGCTCTGTACCGACGCCGACCGGCATCAGGTGTGTGGAACCGCAACCCGGACATTGATTGGGCAGCGGGCGCTGGCTGTCGCAGTGGTGGCAGCGCAGCTGACGATGATGCTGATGCAGCGTGTAATAGCTGTCGCAGCGTTGACACTCTGCCAGCCACCCGCAGTCGTGGCACATCAATGCAGGCGAGAATCCGCGGCGGTTGAGGAACAGCAAT
>NZ_CAJCKS010000011.1:0-55592 GCF_903970985.1 Pantoea sp. ME81
AGACGACCTGGTGCGCATCGGACCGAATGCGCGCTGTGGCCCACCGATCCGCCCACGCCCGGTGGTCGATGCGCTGTGGCAGGTGCTGCTGCGTGGCGACGTCGACATGATCGCCTCTGACCACTGCCCCTACACCCCGGCACAGAAACAAGCCGGTGAAGCCAGTATTTGGGACGCAGGCATGGGATTAACCGGCGTCGAAACCTTGAGCCCGATGTTCTTCAGCGCGGCACATATCGATCGCGGCCTGGCCCTCACCGAGTTTGCGCGCATGACCGCCAGCGGTCCGGCCAAAGCCTTCCAGCTGTGGGGCAAAAAAGGCGCGATCGCACCTGGCTTCGATGCCGATTTGGTGTTTATCGATGCGCAGCAGAGCTGGATCGTGGAGGGGGAAAAATTCCAGGGACTCGGCAGGTGGAGCGCATTTGAAGGGATGCGCTGTCAGGGTAAAGTGGTGCGCACACTTATTCGTGGTGTCACGGTATTCCAGGATGACCAGATGCAGGTTGAACCCGGCTTTGGTCAGTTCGTGACCCGGCAGGTATAAACAGGACAATCACCATGGCAGGAAAATCATCCACCCCAAGCCGTAAAAGCAGCGCACCGCTGGCGCAGGAAGCCGCTTCAGACGGCAACTGGCAAGCTGCGCGTCCGCGCACGCTGGTCGATCACGCCGTCGATGCGATTCTCAGCGCCGCCTCGCGCGGATTGATTTTACCCGGCGACCGTATTGCCGAACCGGATCTGGTGGCAAAACTCGGCATGAGCCGCGTGCCGATCCGTGAAGCGCTGCGCATTCTTGAAAGCCAGGGCATCGTCACCAGCGAGCCGTATAAAGGCATCCGTTTGATGGAGATTTCCCATCAGCGGCTGGAGCAGATTATTGATGTGCGCATCCCACTGGAAACATTGGCCTGTCGCCGCGCGATTGAAGCCGGACGCAATGGCGCCGAGCAACTTAATCAGCTGTATCAGGGCGTGGCACAGATGCAAACCATGATGCAAAACGATGATGTGTATGGCTTTGCCTCGGCGGACACTGATTTCCATCGCACGCTGTGCAGCTTCGCCCACAACCCGGTATTGAGCAATTTGTGGGAGTCAATTGCGCGCCAGCTGACGGTGATTTTTGGCCTCTCCACCATGGGCAAATCGATGAGCGACATCATTGAAGAGCACCAGCGACTGATCAACGTGTTCGCCGAGGGCGATATCGCGCAGATGACCGATGAAATTGAAAACCACATCCGCATTCAGGCACTGGATGTGGATTACGAGACCTTGATTACGCAGCGCCGACAGCAGCGTTCCGCTGTGGGCTGATGCTTTATTGATTGCCTTTACACCAGGAAAACCACGATGAAGATCACCAACGTTGAAGCGTTTTATCTGCGTCTGCCGGTTATTGAGCAGCGCACCGATAGCTCGCAGGATGCACTGCTTATCAAAATCACCACCGATGCGGGCATCACCGGTTGGGGTGAAGTGGATGGCAGCCCGTATGTCACCAAAGCCATTATCGAAGCACCCTATTCGCACACCATGGTCACCGGACTGAAATCGCTGCTGATCGGCGAGAACCCGCTGGAGACCGGCCGTTTGTGGAAGAAGATGCACAAAGCCACCATCTATTACGGACGCAGCGGTGCCGTGCTGCAGGCGATGGCGGGCATTGATATCGCCCTGTGGGACATCAAAGGCAAAGCGCTGGGCAAACCGATTGTTGAACTGCTGGGCGGTGCGATGCGCAACAAGATGCGCGTTTACTCCTCCAACATGTTCCAGTACAGCGTCGAAGAGACGGTGGCGCGCGCGCAGCACGCCATCGATACTGGCCACACTGGCGTGAAGTTTGGCTGGGAGCCGTTTGGCACCGATGAAGCGCTGGATCTGCGCTATCTGGAAGCGCTGCGCACCGCGATGGGTGACAGCGTGGATCTGATGCTGGATGTCGGCCACGTCTGGGATGCGAAGACCACCGTGCGCCGCAGCCAGCGTTATGAACATCTCAACCTGTTCTGGATCGAAGAGCCGCTGCACCCGGATAACTACGCCGGTTACGGCCAGGTGTCTGCCGCCTGCCAGCAGCACATCGCCGCCGGTGAGCAAGAGTGTTCGGTGGTTGGCTTCCAGCGCCTGATTGATGAAGGCGGTATCGACATCGTGCAGATCGATCTGACACGCACCGGCTTTACTCAGGCGATGGAGATCGCCAGCTACGCGCACAGCCGTGGCCGTAAAGTGTGTAACCATAACTTCACCACCGACATCAACACCGCCGCCTCGCTGCATTTCCTGTGTGCGATTGAGAACGCGCTGGTGATGGAGTATTGCGTGGAGCCAGGCGAAATCAGCCGCTCGCTGGCGAAAAATCCGGTGCGCATTGCAGATGGCTATGCGTGGTTGCCGAGCGAGCCAGGTCTGGGCGTTGAGCCGAACGAAGCGGTGATCGAGAAGTTCCTCGTCCGCGATTAAGTCACCGCCAGGCAAACACCGGATGCGTGATTAACCCATTGTTCAGCACACACTCGGTTGCGGCGCGATTTATCGCCTGAGGCTCATCCGTTTTATTCACCAAAGCGGCCACGGTTAAACGTGGTCGCTTTATTCGTTTGGGTGAGAATGCTGGCGTGCAGGCCAGAGCACCACGGCTATTGCCGGGCTGTCCTCACGCTGCGACCAGGCAGTGTCACCCGTAACAGAGTGATCCGAATTTCAGTCCCAAAGGTTGTTGACGCATCACGCTGTGACTACCCTTCTTCGCACGGACGTATTGCCGACGAGGAAGCCATGTCGCAAAAAATACACTGGATTGACAACTTACGTGCGGTTGCCTGCCTGATGGTGATCGTCATTCACACCACCACCTGGTATATCACCGGCCCGATGGCCGTCACGGGTATTAGCTGGGATGTGGCGAACCTGCTCAACTCCGCATCGCGCGTCTGTGTGCCGTTGTTCTTTATGATTTCGGGCTATCTGTTCTTTGGCGAACGCAGCGCGCAAGGGCGCCATCTGCTGCGCATCGTACTGTGTTTATTGTTCTACAGCGCGGTGGCGCTGGCCTACATCACCTGGCTGACGCCGATCAGCGAAGGCCGCTCGCTGCTGAAGCTGCTGCAAAAACCGGTGTTCTATCACCTGTGGTTTTTCTTCGCCATTATCGGCATCTACCTGCTGTCGCCATTGATTCAGGTGAAAAGCGTGCAGCCGCGCTACGTCGCATTGCTGGTCGTGGTGCTGGCGGTGCTGGCCAATCCCAACACCGTGAGCCAGTCGCTGGGGCCGTTTCATTGGTTGCCAGTGAATCTTTACGTCAGCGGCGACAGCATTTACTACCTGCTGTACGCGCTGCTGGGGCGAGCAATTGGCTGCATGGACACCGAGAAGCGCGGCATCAGCTGGCTGGCGGGATTGGGCTTTATCGCCTGCTGGATTGGCATTACGCTCGGCACCAAACAGATGCTGAAAATCAACGGCGCATTCAACGACACCTGGTATCTTTACTGCGGCCCGCTGGTGTTTATCGCCGCTATCAGCTTGCTGGTGCTGTTCAAGAATGTGCTGAACAGCCGCACACTGCCGATACTGGCGACGATTTCGCGCTATTCACTGCCGATATATGGCTTTCACGCGCTGTTTATCCACTATCTGCGCACCAACCATTACGACGATATGTCACGTCCGTGGCTCGATCTGCCGTGGGTATTTGGCATCACGCTGATCGGCAGTTTGCTGCTGGCGATGCTGCTCAAACGCGTGGATAAACATCATCTGGTGAGCTGATCGTCCCAGCGCTGATGCGCGCGACGCAACTGGCGTGCCGAGGAGAACCCGGCCGCCAGCGCAGCTTTCTCCGCCGCTTCGCCCTGTTGCTGGCGCTGACGCGCAATTACCAAACGCAGCTGTTCATGGTATTCGCGCACGCTAATGCCGAGATGCTGGCGGAACAGGCGCGTGAGATGACGCTCGCTGACATGCGCGCGCTCGGCCAGCGCGGTCAGTGACCAGTCATGCTCGGGATGGGCGATCATCACGTCCTGCGCCCGGTGAATCGCCGGATGCAGGTGATTGCGATAGCGCAGCCACGGCGAGAGCTGGGGATCGTCACCCGAACGCCGGAACCACACCACCATTTCCCGCGCCACCTTCAGCGCCTGCGGTGCGCCGCAAAGCCGGTTGATCAGATGCAGCGCCAGATCGATGCCCGCCGTGATACCCGCGCTGGTCCAGATGCCATGATCTTCCACGAACACGCGGTTATCCTTCACTAACGCTTCCGGTGCGGCGGCTTTCAAGCGCGGTAACACATCGTGGTGAGTGGTGCATTGCACACCATTTAGCAATCCGGCCTGCGCCGAGAGCAGTGCACCGGAACAGATGCAGACTAATGTGATGCGTTTAGAGTGGATGGCGGACTGCTGCGAGCGGAGCCAGTCGCGCGCGGCGGCGGCAGGTGCCGTATCGAACCAGACTTTGGAGTCATACACGCCGGGCACCACCAGCAGGCTGTTATCGGGTAGCTGCTCAGGAAGTGGCGCAATATCCGCGATCGTCATGCCGGTGGAGCAGCGCACGCTGGCTTGCGGGCCAATGTAGTGCAGAGCAAAAAAGCCATCCGCCAGTTGCAGCGTTTCCGCCGGACCAGTGAGATCGAGCGCCATCACGCCAGGAAGAACCAGGAAATAGACGGGCTGCGGCATTAAAGGCTCCAGGGTAGGTGATGTGTTTTTCCCTCAGCCTCTGCATGGCAGAGAACTGTTCGAGGGTTAACGTAACATTGCTGCTGCCTCAGCCTCTCTGGATGTCTTTCCCTCCGAAGAAGGGAGCGTGCTAAGGACAATTCAGGCCATAAGGAACTAACCTGATTTGCCCATCATAGCGGAATAAATATAAAAACCACGACCCAATCCGGCCATCACTTAACCGAATCAGGACATCAGCGGTTTGAGATGCTGATACAACTGCGCAAACTTCTCACGCTGCGGCTGATAAGCCTGATGATGAGCCGCATCGGGCTGATGCCGCTGCACCAACTCTGGTGCGGGCCACTCGCTCTGCGGATCAATCGCCCATTGCGCCAGACGTGCAGCACCAAGAGCTGGCCCTACCTCACCGCCGTGGCAATAATCCAGCGTTAATCCACTGATATCCGCCAGCATTTGCCGCCAGTGCGCACTGCGCGCGCCGCCGCCTATCAGCATCACGGTTTGCGGCTGCACGCCGCATTCATGCACCGCGTCCATGCCTTCTGCCAGCGCAAAGCCCACGCCTTCCAGCACCGCGCGCGCCAGTTCAGGACGGCCATGCTGATGGGTCAAACCAAAAAATGCGCCCTGCGCCTGCGGATTGTTGTGCGGGGTGCGCTCACCAGACAGATATGGCAAAAATAAAATCGGTGCGGCTTCACTGCTGGCTTTTTCCGCTTCCGCCAGCAGCTCAGGCACGTCTTTACAGCCGGTTAAGGTGGCTGCCCAGTCAAGGCAGGATGCGGCACTCAGCATCACCGACATCAAATGCCAGCGATTGGGCAGCGCATGGCAAAAACTGTGCACCGCTTGCTGCGGATTGCTGAGATAGCCGTCGCTGACCAGGAAGTAGACGCCAGAAGTGCCGAGCGACAGCATGCCCTGACCCGGCGCCACCATGCCGACACCCACCGCGCCCGCCGCGTTATCTCCGCCGCCCGCCACGATCGGCACCGCGTTCATCTTCCAGCGTGCGGCAACGTCAGGCGATAAGGTTCCAGTGATCTGGTTGCCTTCATAAAGCGCAGGCATCTGGCTGCGGTTGAGATCGCAGGCGCTGAGCAGGGCATCACTCCAGTCACGCTGCGCCACATCCAGCCACATCGTGCCGGCTGCATCGGACATGTCGCTGGCGAAGTCACCGCTCATCCGCCAGCGCAGGTAATCTTTGGGCAGCAGAACTTTCGCCACTCGTTTAAACACACCGGGTTCGTGCTGCTGCACCCATAACAATTTGGGTGCAGTGAAACCGGGCATCATCAGGTTGCCGGTAATCTGGCGCGAATCGGGCACGCGCTGCTCCAGTTCCCGACACTGCTCACTGCTGCGCCCGTCGTTCCACAGAATCGCCGGACGCAGTATCTGGTGCTCAGCGTCCAATAGCGTGGCGCCGTGCATCTGACCGCTCAGACCAATGGCCTTCACGCCGCTGAGATCGTGCTGCTGCGCCAGCGCCTGCATCGCCTTGTCTGTAGCACTCCACCAGCTTTCGGGATCCTGCTCGCTCCACAACGGCTGCGGACGCGACACCTGCAATGGCGCGGTCTCCACGGCAATCACCTGCCCCTGCGCATCCAGCAACACCACTTTGACGCCAGAGGTGCCTAAATCGATCCCGATAACCATGTTCAGCTCCTGATGCAGTGAGAAATCATAACTGTAGCCTTAGGTGGAGAATTTAATCACCTCTGCGCGGCGACGCTTCATATCAGAGCGTGAGAACGTGCTGTAGCGCACGGCTAAGATCAAGATTTCGCGCTGGGTTGTCGCTATAATTGCGCGGCATCTTCAAAGGAAGATCGTCGTCTCCGGTGAGGCGGCCGGATTTCAAATCCGGTTGGGGCCGCCAGCGGTCCCGGGCAGGTTCGACTCCTGTGATCTTCCGCCACTAGTTTCTCCCATCTCACACCGATGCATCAAAAGTGACTTAGGCAACCTGTAAGTCTTCATTACAAGTTGGAAAGATATAGCCAAAAAAGACACAGCAAGGCTGGCACTTTACTTCCGCTCGGTTCTCCGCCACTTTGCGCATTGGATAAATTTTCGGACCCGACCATGCTCATCCATCCCACCGACAACCTCACCTTCTCTGGCGATCCGCGTGCGGATGAGCTGCGCAAAAAACTGCTGCAACCCAATGCACCCAAAGTGATTGCGGCGTCATTATCGAAACAGCTTGATCGAGAAAGCCGCACCCACAGACATGCCGCCGGACAACTTTACTGTCTGAAGCAAGGGATGATGACGGTCAACACGCCCTCGGGTATCTTCGCCAATCCGCCGCGCCTGGTCGGGTGGATTCCGCCACACTTTGAACACGCGATTATCGGGCCAGGTCGCGTGCTCGGCTGGACGGTGTTGGTGGATGAAGCGCTGACGGCACCGCTGCCAGAACATCCGGTGCTACTCTCCTGCCCTTCGGTGCTGGAACCGCTGGCTGAGCGGCTGGCAAGTTTGTCGCCGGATAGCTGGGGCAGCGATCGTTACAACCGGTTATGCGATGTGTTTCTCGATGAGCTGTATGAGTCCACCGAGCATGCGCTGACGCTGCCACTCCCCGAAGAGCCACGCCTGCGGCAGATTGCGCGCTTGTTGATGGATAATCCGGCGGATACCCGCACCGGCCCCGAGCTGGCACAGTGGGCAGGATTGAGTCCACGCAGTCTGAGCCGTCACTGGGCCAGTGCGGTGGGCATGAGCCTCTCGCGCTATCGCCAGGTGTCGCGACTGTTGAAATCACTGGAAGGGTTGGCCGACGGCAAAAGTGTGCAGCAGGTAGCGTGGCAGGTCGGCTTTGATAGCGTGAGCAGTTACATCAGCGCCTTCCGCAGCGCCTTTGGTTCCACGCCCGGTAAATACTTTACGCCGCCTGACGCGTCTGCGGTTGCAGTATCAGAAGACTCGTAGGTCCATCGATCGCTGGCAGGCTGTGATGATATTTGCGACGAAACGCGCCGGGCGGCAGATCGTACATGCGGCGGAAGGTGCGGCACCATGTCTGCTGCGACTCAAAGCCATACTTAATCGCAATCTCCATCAACGGCATGTGACCGTTCATCAGCGCAATCGCCGATGCCGTGAGTTTACGTTCGCGAATATAGCTGCCCAGCGCGATACCAGTATGGTGGCGGAACATGCGTTGCAGATGCCACTGCGAATAGCCCGCACGACGCGCCACCGTCTCCAGCGTCAGTCGCTGTTCAATATTGTCTTCGATCCAGAGCATCAGTTGATGCATACAAGCTGCCTGAATATCCATCTTTCCTCCTGATGGCGGATTAAAAAGTCAGCAGCATTATAAAAAAGCTTCAGTTGGCTATGTTTAGCGTTAAAGCCAATAAATAACGATATCTCGCCAAACTTTAATGGCTGTCGTTCTGACCCGACGCTTGCAGCTTACACCATCATGTAATATTGTAAGTTACATGACAAATGCCTGACAGGAGAATGTATGAATAGTTGGATGACTTCAGACGTGGGAACTTGTGTCGCGATAGCTCTGGCAGCGGCCAGTATCGCGATGACCCTCACGCAAACCGAGTTGTTTGCTGGCTTACGCGCGTGGGCCGCCAAAAAGCACGCGCTGCTCGGCCATCTGTTCCACTGCTTTTACTGCATGAGCCATTGGACGGTGCTCGCGGGCATGGTGATTTATCGCCCTGCGCTATTGCACAGCGAGATGGCACTCGTTGATTGGGTGATGACCGCGTTCATTACCTTAACCCTGACCACCTTTATCAACGGGTTGATGTTCAAAGTGTTCCAGGCAGCGGTCACCACGCATGTGATGAAGCACAATGCGCAGATCACTTTGCAGAAGCAGGATTGAGGTTATTCACTGCACAGCGGATGGGGCTCAGATTCCAGCCCCAGTTTTGCCATTTTCTTGAGGTAATCATCGGCAATATCAGCCACGGTGATGTGGCTAAAGCGTTGAAGCAGCAGCACTTCCGCTTCATGGAGCGCCTGATCCAGACGCTCATCGACCGCATGTTCAACTAAACACGGCGAAGGATCGGCAGCAGGCCCGATACTGAACAGCGCAGGCGACCCAATCGCCTGATACACATCCAGTAGCGTAATCGCGCTGAGTTCCACCCGCAGCTCCCAACCGCCGCCGTGCCCCTTCTCCGAGACCACATAGCCTTTTTCGCGCAGGCCAGACATCATGCGGCGTACCACCACCGGATTGGTGCCCAACATCTTCGCCATCGCTTCCGAGGTGGCGCGTTTAACGTGCCGATCAAGATGAATTAAGGCGTGCAGTGAGCGGGACATACGGTTGTCGCGGGGCATGGATCGTTCCTCTAAAGTTCACGACACTGTAGCAAAGCCGCCCGATAGCAACAATTTATCCGGTCGTCTAGATAGTCGCTCCCATCGAGAGTCGATAATGCAGATTGACCTGTTCAATAGTCGGCTGCTGGTTAATCTTCTTCAGCACAATCTCGGTGGCGACTTTACCCATCTCAAAACGTGGCGTAATCACGCTGGCTAAGCGTGGCGTGGTGGCCTGGCCAATCTCCAGCCCGTGAAAACCGGCAATCGCCATCGTCTGCGGCACGGCAATTCCGGCTGCCTGACACTCCTGCAATACGCCGACAGCTAAATCATCATTGGTGCAGAGAATCGCGTCCATTTCCGGATAGAGCTGGCGTGCCAGCGTCATCATGCCCGTACCAATCGATACTGAAGAGACCTTATTCGGGACGATACGCCCCGCCGGAAAGCCCGCCGCTTCTACCGCATCACGATAACCCGCATAGCGCTGCTCATCGCGGCGATCGGACATCGAACCAAAATAGATGACGCGCTGTTTGCCGCTGGCCAGCAGCATCGAGGTCATATCGTAACCGGCGCGATAGTTATCAAAACCGACGTTGATCCGCCCGCTGGCTTCCGTCAACCCCATCACTTCCGCCACCGGAATATTGGCGGCATTGAGGTATTTCTCGGCGCGTACTGTGTGCACGGATTCGGTGAGGATCAGCCCTTTGATATTGAACGCCAGCACGGTAGCGATCTGCTCCTCTTCACGCTGGGCGTTGTAGTCGTAATTGACCACCAGCGTCTGATAGCCGTGCGCACTGGTGACCGACTCAATGCCCGCCAGCAGATCGGCAAAGATTTGGTTGTTAAACGAAGGAACCAGCACGCCGATGCGTGGCTGACTCTGTTTGGTTGCGGTGGTGTTGTCGCTATCGGGGACGTAGCCGATTTCAGCCATGACGCTGGCGATTTTCTCCGCCGTTTCCGTTTTAACCTTTTCCGGGGTACGTAAATAACGGCTTACCGTCATTTTGGTGACGCCCGCCAGGGTAGCAATATCGTCCAGAGTGATGCGCTGCGTTTTCATTGCGACGTCCGCAAAGATGGCCTGTCAATCAACGTATTATGCCCGTTGCCCGGCAAAAAATGAAACCTACGCTTAACCTCCCTCAAGGAGAGAAATCAGCGTCATATTACAGAATAAAAATTTCACACCGTTGCAAGAAAAAACAAGAATAGTCATATCATGCCTCTCGCCTCTGATAAAAAACCTATCATTTCAGCCAAATATGGCCCTACCGTGAATATTGCCATCAGCAATTTTCGCAACGTCGTTCACACTTTCTGGAAAAAATGATCCAAAAACCATCATTTAGAACATATATTCCAACGTGATGACCTTGAGTGAAAAACGCTGAACATCGATAACCTACACCACTCCTCTTTCTGAACACGTAACGTTCAGGCCGTAGAGACAAGGGGCTATAACAATGGATACCAGGCAAAAACGCTACAACATGAAGTACGTCATACTCTGCTGTACCGTCGCGGCATTTGGCGGACTGCTAATGGGCTATGACTCTTCAATTATCTCCGGTGCAATCGAACCTTTAAGTGAATATTTCCAGTTAACCCCCGCAGAAACCGGCTGGGCCGTTTCCAACATTCTGCTGGGTAGCTTAGTAGGCTGCTTTATTGCCCCGCGACTGAGCGACAAACTCGGACGCAAAAAATCGCTCGCCATTACCGCACTGCTGTTCACCGTTTCGGTGATCGGCACCGCCATCGCCCACAACTTCACAGTGTTTGTGCTGTTCCGCATCATTGGTGGACTGGCGATTGGCCTCGCCTCGGTGATTTCGCCGATTTACCTCGCGGAACTGTCGCCCTCGAAGTTTCGCGGCCGTACCACTGCACTCTATGCGGTATGCTGTGTCGGTGGACAATCGGTGGTGTTACTGACCAACTACTTCATCACCAAATCGACGCTGCCCGAGGTGATGATCAACATGGGCTGGCGTTATATTCTGGCTACTGCACTGGTGCCTTGTGCACTGTTCATCTTCTTCATCGCCTTTATCCCGGAATCTCCGCGCTGGAACGTGCTCAAGGGCAAATACGATGAAGCGCTGGATACGCTGACCAAAATTTCCAACCGCGAGCATGCCGAGAGCGTGTTCAATGAAATCAAACACTCGTTCTCAGACAAAACCGCGCATCAACATAAATCGCGCCTGCGCCTGGATAAAACCACTATTCCGCTGTTGATCATCGGTATCGGTCTGGCGGTCGGTAACCAGATCAGCGGCATTAACGTCATTCAGTACTTCGGTCCGACATTGCTGAAGAACGTGGCGGGCAGCACCGATTCGGCGTTGCTGCAGACCTTCTGGCTGTCGATTTGTCAGTTTATTGGCGTGCTGGCGGGCATGATGGTGATTGATAAAATTGGCCGCCGTAAGCTGCTGCTGCTGGGGGCCATCACCTCCTGCATCTGCCTCGCTTACTCGTTCATCGCGTTCTATTATCACCTGCCGGGTATGCTGGCGGTGGTGGGTCTGTTTGCCTATATGATTTTCTTTGGCATGACCTGGGGCCAGATTGTCTGGACCGTGCTGGGCGAAATCTTCCCTACCGAAATTCGTTCGATCTGCGTCGGGATTTCCATCTGTGCCATGTCGCTGGCGAACTTTGTGATCAGCAGTACTTTTCCGATCATGAACAGCAGCCCGATGCTGCTGGATCTGTTCCACGGTGGTTTCCCTCTGCTGCTGTTCGCGATTTTCTCTCTGGGAATGTACTTCTTTACCTTCCGCTACCTGCCAGAGACCGCGGGCGTGTCGCTGGAGAAAATTCATGGGCTGGTGCTGGAGAAGTTTAACGTCGAAGCGGAACTGCCGCAGAGCACCTCGCCGGCCAAACCCAGCGAGTCATTTGATATTCCACGGCATTAATGTGATGAAGCGCGCCTAAGAGATGGCGCGCTCATATTGCTCAATCACCGCCAGCGCCAAACCGTTGGCAGGATCAATACGCTGCGGCAGGAAATGCAGCTGCGTGTGGGAGAAGGTAAAGGCCAGCGTGCTGGCCTGCGCCGTTTCTTCAACCGCCTGGATAAAGGCAGGATGCGTATTCCACGGCCCATCAATAATGATGCTCGCCGGGTTCACCAGCTGCATCACATGGCTCAGGGCGTGGCCCAAATGTTGACCGGTTAACGCCATCACTTCACTCACGATCTGCGGTTCACTGGCGGCATTCTGCCAGCGCAGTCCTGTTTTACGCTGCCCCAACTGCTGTTGAATTGCGGGCTGACTGATCAGCGTTTCCAGGCAGCCTGAACGTCCACAGCTACAACGCAACCCTTTCGGTTGCACCTGCAAATGACCAATCTCCCCGGCGGTCCAGCTGCTGCCGACAAACACTTCGCCCTGTTCCACCAGCGCACCGCCAACCCCTTCACCGATACGCAGATAAAAATGGCTTTGTGCTCTATCCAGATCGAGTTGCTCCACCGAGAGCAGCGCAGCGGCTTTGACGTTATGCATAATGCGCAGCGGCAAACGGCAGGCGCTGACCAGCGGCGTCAAAACATCGACATCCTGCCAGCCAAGATGGGCGGAAAAGTGCACCCTGCCGCGCAGTGGATCGATAATGCCGGGAAAGCCTACGGCGATGCCCAGTAGTTCAGGATGCGCGGCGTGCAAGGTCTGGCACACTTCCTCCAGCTCACGCAGCAGCTGCTCAGGATCGGCGGTCGCCGTTTGCCAGGTCTGTTCCGCAATCACCTGCGAGAAATAATCACAGACGCGCCAGTGAATGGCGTTGCGCTCCACCATGATGCCGGCACTTTTTAGCTTTTCCGCGCGTAGCGAAATTTCGATTTTTGGGCGTCCAGCCGCTGCCACGCTCACCGGGCCGAGTTCGTGAATCAGGCCCTGCGCCAGCAAATCATCCACAATCAGGGATACGGTGTTTTTACTCAGCTGCAGCGCCAGCGCGATATCCTGGCGGGAAGTAATACGTGTGCTACGCAGTTGCGTCATCACGCGCTTAAGGTTGTTTAATCGAAGTAATGCGGGGCCTTTACCGGCTGCTTTCATCGCGCGCCCACCTGACTCAATACTCATCACCGCGTACACGGCTGCGATAGCTTTCCCAATCGAAACGCACCCACAAACTGGTGCCGAGACGCATACGATCCATCACGCGCTCACCTAATAAGCCGTTCATTCCCGCCGGGTCCAGATTCGACAACATGCCGGTTGGGCGTTTTGACGATGAGCGACGATCGACAATCTGATTGATGATCACTTTTTCGTAGCGGGATTCGCTCTGCATGCCGATCTCATCGATCACCAGCAGATCCACATGGCTGAGATCCTGCAGCAAGCGCTCTTCGGTGATGTCGCTGCCACCGCTGAAGG
Organism: Pantoea sp. ME81; assembly: GCF_903970985.1. Taxonomy (NCBI): domain Bacteria; kingdom Pseudomonadati; phylum Pseudomonadota; class Gammaproteobacteria; order Enterobacterales; family Erwiniaceae; genus Pantoea; species Pantoea sp. ME81. The sequence continues at coordinate 13,445 of NZ_CAJCKS010000011.1, forward strand.
TGCCTTTCATGCTCGACATCAAATCGGCCACGGTGACAATCAATACGCTTTTGCCACGCAGAATGAGGTCGTTACCAATGGCGGCGGCCAGATGGTTTTTTCCGGTGCCAGGGCGGCCAGAAAACACGAAGCTGGCGATGCTGTTGTCGAACCCGGCGGCATACTCACGCGCCAGCGCGAGTGCTTTGCGCTGACCATCATTCTCGACACGATAGTTATCAAACGAGCAGTTCATGTGCAGCTCACGGATACCGGAACGCCCCATGATACGCTGCATTTTCATGGCGCGGTTTTCGCGCACGATGGCTTCAGAGCGCAGACGGCCCTGCTCCTGATTCCACGCCAGCAGCTCTTCACCGTTTTTAAATTTCGGCTGCACATCCGCAGGCATAAATTTTTTCAGGCGACTGAAAAGATCGTTCGGCGTTTTCATCACTCACCTCGGAATCCATCGGGAATATCATATTGAGTATTGCTGATCTGGGTGATATCGCGCTTGGGCTGACCGCCATTAGCAGCGCGGTTCATTTGTACGCTGCGCGCCAGTTTCTGCTGCCACTGCACATGATGGAACAGTCGGCCTTCGGCCTGCCAGTAAGCCACAAAGGTAGCCAGTTCGGCTGCGGTGACCGGTTCATTCAGCGCCACACCCCAGATGGCGGCCTGCCGCTGAAAATCGTGATCCGGCTGCCAGCCCGCGTACATGGCAAACTTGCCTACCGGTGTGGCAATCGGTGCCGCATCGCTATGGAACAGGCTGTCATCCAGCGTGACATCATTTGGCTGCTGCGCTGCGGCTTCCAGCGCCAGCAACTGTGCCAGACGCTGCGGTGTCAGCGCATAAAAAGCGGGCGCATTGTTGTGCAGCACCGCCAGCACGCCGTTATCGGCCTGCTGCAACACGGCAAGCGGATCCTGGCAAAAGCCATCCAGCCCCACCAGCGTTGAAGATAAGATTTTAACTGACATGAAGAAACCTGACGTTGACCAACCCGGAGCGCCGATAGGTTTAGCGCTAAGTGGTCAGTGTACCTGTTTTAACGCGATGGATCGCGCAGGATTTAGAAGCTGGCGCTGACGCCAAGGCTGTAAATAAACTGTTCACCGCTGATCACCGCACCGGTTTGCGAGAAGGAGGCGAAAGCCGCCATATTTTGCCCAAACGGCACATTGGCCCCCACGCTGACATCCACCCAGTTGCTTTCATGGCCGATCTCCTCGGGGCGATCGCGCAGCGATGACGCATTTTCATCACTCAATTGATGGCTGTAGCTAACCTGTGCCCAGGGTGAAATCCAGTCAAGGGTGGAATCAACGCGCCAGCCCAGTGAGGCAATATGTCCGGCGTGATTGCCATCGACAAATTCACACTTCGGGCAACTCACTCGCGAATCATCCACCGCGAATTGCGCCACCGGACCGGTGCGCAGCGTCGCACTCATCGGCATCTGCCAGCCTGCCGAATAGCGGTTAGCAAAGGGGGCATTCCCCACGCTGGCTTTTTCACTGTGCAGCACCATCGCGCTCTCATCCGGTGAATTAAGCGCGGCATCCATCAGGCTGATGTCACGATCTTCTGTCAACATCAGGTGATGACTGGAAATCTTTTCAGCAAGTATCGCATTGTAATCCGGCACATAATCCGCGCCCGATTCATCCCAGGCGTAAGCCGGCAGCGCCGCAAATAACAGCCACACACTGCCAAAAGCCAGCATGAGATTGTGCTGGCCTGTCCACTCACTTTTCTGCAACATGAAAGACTCCTGACGAGCCAGAAAGGAAACGGGCGTTAAGATTCAGGTTTATTGATTATCGGCACCCATTGATTAACTATTAATCGATTCTGTAATACGTCAAGGGATTAACTGTATTTTCCTCATGCTTAGGGAGAGTAATATGCAACGTTGTGGCTGGGTAACACAGGATCCACTCTATCTGGCGTACCACGATAATGAGTGGGGTGTGCCGCAAACTGATAAGCGGGCCTTATTTGAAATGATCTGCCTTGAGGGACAACAGGCGGGTTTGTCGTGGATCACCGTGCTCAAGAAACGTGAGAACTATCGTCGCGCGTTCCACGAATTTGATCCTCAGGCCGTGGCGTTGATGGATGAGGCCGACATGCTGCGCTTGCTGCAAGACAGCGGATTAATTCGTCATCGCGGCAAGCTGGAGGCGATCATCAATAACGCCAAAGCCATGCTGGCGCTGGAAGCGGAAGGCGAAGACTTTTCACGCTTTGTCTGGTCATTTGTCGATAATCAGCCGATTTTGCACCGTTTCGCCGATTACAAGCTGGCGCCCACCACCTCCGAGCCTGCCATCGCGCTCTCTAAGGCGTTAAAGAAGCGTGGTTTTAAATTCGTCGGTCCAACAACATGCCATTCATTTTTGCAGGCGTGCGGGCTGATTAACGATCATCAAACCAGCTGTTTCTGCCATCCCGATAATCTTTAACGCAAAACTTTACACTTTAAGACTGACCCTCACGCATTTCCCCATTATTGAACGGCATAATAGTGCCGTTTTGGGGCATTTTCCCCGTGTGACTTTGTGAGGGATTTTCAATGAAAAAGCGTAGTTTGACGCTGGCCTTGTTACTCAGCGGCAGCGTTGTGCTGTCCGGTTGTACCACCAATCCTTATACCGGCGAATCGCAGGCCGGGAAATCCGGCATCGGCGCGGGCTTAGGTGCCGTGCTGGGTGCAGGCGTAGGCGTGTTGTCATCATCCAAGAAAGATCGCGGCAAAGGCGCGCTGATTGGTGCCGCATCCGGTGCGGCGCTGGGCGGTGGCGTCGGCTATTACATGGATGTGCAGGAAGCGAAGCTGCGCGACAAAATGCGCGGTACTGGCGTCAGCGTGACGCGTCAGGGCGATAACATCGTGCTGAATATGCCGAATAACGTCACTTTTGACTCCAACAGCAGCAACCTGAAACCAGCAGGTGCAAACACCTTAACGGGTGTCGCAATGGTGCTGAAAGAGTATCCTAAAACCGCCGTCAATGTGGTGGGCTTCACCGACAGCACCGGTACGCGCGCGCTGAATATGCGCCTGTCGCAACAGCGTGCGGAGAGTGTGGCCAGCGGCCTGATTCTGCAAGGCGTGGCGCAGAACCGTCTGCGCACGCAGGGCATGGGTCCGGATAATCCGGTGGCCAGCAACAGCACCGAAGCGGGTAAAGCACAAAACCGCCGCGTCGAGATCACGCTGAGCCCACTGGGTTAATCCCCTTCGCCGGTCTGCTTCTGCAGATCGGCGTTTCCGCACGTTTTTACACCGCATTAGACGCTTTTTGTATCAGATAACGCTCTATAATCGTCAACCAATAGAGCCGTAAAATACTTTATGCTAGCGTGATCAAAATTTGATCAGTGGAAAACGTCATCATGTCGCTCAAAGCCATTGCCGCTGCCCTCGGCCTCTCTGTTACCACCGTGAGTCGTGCGCTAAATGGCTATGACGATGTTGCGGCCGCCACGCGTAAACGTATTGAAGAAGAAGCCACTTCCCGCGGCTATCGTCCGAATGATGCCGCTCGCCGTCTGAAGACCGGCCGCGCCAATGCCGTCGGGCTGGTTTTCCCGGTCAGCACCGCCTCTTTGAATGACAGCTATTACAGTGAAATGCTGTTGACGCTGGATCAACGCCTTGCTCAGCACGACATTGATCTGATGATCCTGCCGGATAAACCGCAGGATAAGCACCGCACGTTGATGCGCCTGTTGCGCAGTGGCGCGCTGGATGCACTGATTCTGACCCATACCCAACCGCATGATATCCGTCTGCAGCGTTTGCAGCAGAAAGGCTATCGCTTTCTCACGCTGGGCCGCAGCCAGCTGCCGCAACCTTATGCCTGGTTTGATTACGATAATCATGCAGGCACCTTGCTGGCCGCTGAACACTGCCTGCAACAAGGGCTGACAAGGCTTGCCTATCTTGGCGGCAACGAGCCCTGCACGTATATCCTCGATCGTCGCCACGGCTTTATCGATGCCCTCACACAGCATCAACCACCTATCGCGCCAACGATGCTGGCCGCGCTGCCGGTAACACGTCGTGCCGGTTACCAGCAAACACAGCGCTGGCTGGCGCAGGATATCGCGCCTCAAGCCATCATCACGGATTGTGCGCCGCTGGGTGAAGGCGCGGCCATCGCGTTGCAGCAGGCCGACCGTTTAAGCGGCGCGCGGGCGATCCCACTTTATGTCTATGATGGCTTGCCGCATGACTCCATTATCGATCATCCGGTGAACGCCATTCTTCAACTGTCGCAGCAGCGCATTGGCGAACGCGTGGCCGAAATGGTGCTGCAACTGCTGGAAGGTGCACCGCTTGAGGAGCTCCAGACGCTGTGGCAACCGATGTTGCGCCTCACTTCTGATGCACAATGATTGCGTGCGCGCCGCGCTGTGATAGTCTTCGCCTGATTTTATTATTCAGGTGTACGCGATGAAGACCAGGCCGCCACGAGCCACAATCAGTGACGTTGCCCGCACGGCAAAAACCGGTAAAACCAGCGTTTCCCGCTATCTTAATGGCGAAGTGAATCTGCTCTCGCCCGATCTCAAAGCCCGTATTGAACAGGCGATTGCCGACCTCGATTATCGTCCCAGCCAGATGGCGCGCGGACTAAAGCGTGGCCGCACGCGGCTGATTGGCCTGATTATCGCGGATATTACCAATCCCTATTCCGTGGATGTGCTGAGCGGTATCGAAGCGGCCTGCCGTGCGCAGGGCTTTACGCTGCTGATGTGTAACACCAACAACGAAGTCGATCGCGAGCAGTATTATCTGCAACTGCTGAGCAGCTATCAGGTTGAGGGCATCGTGGTGAACGCGGTCGGGATGCACGAAGAGGTGCTGAAGCGCCTGCAGCAGTCGATGCTGCCGATGGTGCTGATCGACCGCAAAATCCCTGACTTCGCCTGTGATGTGGTCGGCCTGAATAACCCCGAAGCCGCGCAAATTGCCACCCAGCATCTGCTGGACAACGGTTACGATGCCCTGCTGTTCCTCAGCGAACCCTTAGGTAGCGTCAACACCCGCCGTGAACGCCTTGGCGCATTCTATGACACCAGCAAAGCCCACGCCGGCGTGATGGCGGAAAACGCCGAAGTCCCCCTGCATCAGCCTGAACAGCTGGAGCAGGTGCTGCGGACATTCCAGCAACGCCACAGTGACAAACGCTGCGCGGTGATGGCCGCCAACGGTGCCCTGACCTTACAGGTGGCGCGCGCCTTGCAGCGGCTCGAACAGCGCTGGGGTGAAACCATCGGACTGCTCGGTTTTGATGAGCTGGAGTGGGCCGCACTGGCAGGCGTGGGTATCACCACCCTGAAACAGCCCACCTGGCAAATTGGCTATGCGGCGCTGGAACAGGTGATCTCACGCATTGACGGTAATGAGCAGCCGATCAATGAGCAGGTTTTCCCCGGTGAGCTCATTGTGCGCGGCTCCAGCCAGCCGCTGCGCTAATCCCCTTTTCTCTGGCTCACTTCGTGAGCAGGATCATAATTCCACACTCTCTTCCTTTCATTTGGAACCGGTTCCATTTAGGTTTTTTTTAAGACATCGATTTAAAACAACGGGCGGCTCAGACCGCATCCTTCCGAGTTCAATGGAGAGACAACATGGCACATCCGGAAATCATCGTGGTCACCGCCGCCTACGGCACGCACAAAGTCGCTGAGTTAGGTGGTCAAACCGCCCTGCTGCCGCTGATCAAAGCCGCTGGCGCGGATGGCGTAGAAATCCGTCGTGAGCTATTCAGCGAAGACGATCTGCTGAGACTGCACTCGCTCAACGAGGCAATTGCTCAACAGCAGCTCAGTGCCAGCTACTCGGTGCCGGAAGCGTTGTGGCTGGAAGATGGCTCGCTCAACCCTCGTCTGGGGCAGTTCCTGCTGGAAGCCGAACAGATTGGCGCTAAGCGTTTGAAAATCGCCCTCGGCCATTTTGTCGATCTCTCCGACGCTGCGCTGGTTGAGGTACTCGCCGCATCGCCGGTAACCGTGGTGGTGGAAAACGACCAAACGCCAGACAGCAAACTGGCCCCGATGCAGACCTTCTTCCATCGTGCCTGCGATACCGCCCTGCCGCTGGATATGACCTTCGACATGGGCAACTGGCAGTGGACCGGCGAAGACGCCTTGCAGGCAGCGGCGCAACTCAGCCGTTACGTCAGCTACATTCACGTGAAAGCCGCGGTGCCACATGGCGAGAGCTTCCGTGCGGTGGCGCTGGACGAAACCGACGGCAGCTGGCGCACATTGCTTAACGCACTGCCTGCTGATGCGCCGCGCGGCATCGAATTCCCGCTCGAAGGCGAAGATCTGCTGGCCGTGACACGCCATTACGTTGAATTGCTGCGTGCGCTGTAAGGAGTCGATGATGAAGCAACTGGATGTGGTCACGATTGGCGAAGCGATGGCGATGTTTATCGCTCAGCAAAGCGGGGATCTCGCCGCCGCAGAGGGCTTCGTCAAACGTATTGCCGGTGCCGAACTGAATGTAGCCATCGGCCTGGCGCGCCTTGGTTTACAGGTCGGTTGGGTCAGCCGCGTCGGCGATGACAGTTTCGGTCGTTTCACGCTGCAACAGCTGGCGAAAGAGAATGTCGATCATCACTGTGTGACCACCGATACCCGCTATCGCACCGGTTTTCAGCTCAAGTCGCGCGTCGATGACGGTTCCGATCCTGAAGTGGAATATTTCCGTGCAGGCTCCGCCGCCAGCCATCTGTCACCAGACGATTTTAATGCGGATTATTTTGGTGGCGCGCGCCACCTGCACCTGAGCGGCGTGGCCGCCGCCCTCTCCGACAGCTCGCTTGAGTTGACCAAACATGCGGCCAAAGAGATGCGTTCGCGCGGCAAAACCATCTCCTTCGATCCGAATTTGCGCCCGGTGTTATGGCGCAGCGAGGAGGAAATGCGTAAGCAGCTGAATCTGCTGGCAGAGTATGCAGACTGGGTGCTGCCGGGTGAGAAAGAAGGGTTCATTCTGACCGGCTATCGCCAGCCGGAAGCCATCGCCGATTTCTATCTGGATAAAGGTGTACGGGCTGTGGTGATCAAAACCGGCTGCGACGGCGCCTGGTACAAAACTGCCGACGGTGAAAAGGGCAATGTCGCACCGATTCTCGTCGATAACGTGGTGGATACCGTAGGCGCGGGCGATGGTTTTGCCGTGGGCCTGATCAGCGCACTGCTGGAAGGCAAATCGCTGCCACAGGCGATTCTGCGCGGTAACAAGATTGGTTCGCTGGCGATTCAGGTCGCCGGCGACAGTGAAGGCCTGCCGACGCGCGCGGCACTGGGCGATTTTTAATCAAGCGGTTGCCTTCATTGGCAACCCTGCAGGTCGGGTACGCATTAACGCGTACCTGGTGAAACAGTCTGTCTCTACACAACCCGATTATTTCGAGGCGCATCCATTGAATGTGCCCGCCTCAAAACAGAGGAGTCACCCATGAAATCGCAGACAATCGCGCCAAAACGCTGGTGGTTTATCATGCCCATCGTGTTTATCACCTACAGTCTGGCGTATCTGGACCGGGCGAACTTTAGCTTCGCCTCTGCCGCAGGGATTAATGACGATCTCGGCATCACCAAAGGCATGTCATCGCTGTTGGGTGCCCTGTTCTTCCTTGGCTATTTCTTCTTCCAGATCCCCGGCGCGGTGTATGCCGAACGCCGCAGCGTGAAGAAGCTGATTTTCTGGTGCCTGATTCTGTGGGGCGGCTGTGCCTCATTAACCGGCGTGGTAAGCAACATTCCGATGCTGGCAGCGATTCGTTTCGTGCTCGGCGTGGTGGAAGCGGCGGTGATGCCGGCGATGCTGATTTACATCAGTAACTGGTTCACTAAGTCGGAACGTTCGCGCGCCAATACTTTCCTGATCCTCGGCAATCCGGTCACGGTGCTGTGGATGTCGGTGGTGTCCGGCTATCTGATTAATGCTTTCGGCTGGCGTGAAATGTTTATCTTCGAAGGCATCCCGGCGGTGATCTGGGCCGTGGCCTGGTGGTTCCTGGTGCAGGACAAGCCAGCACAAGCCAAATGGATGAGCGACGAAGAGAAATCCGCCCTGCAGGCGCAGTTGCAGAAAGAGCAGGAAGGCATCAAAGCGGTGCGTAACTATGGCGAAGCCTTCCGCAATCGCAATGTGATCATTCTGTGCATGCAATATTTTGCCTGGAGCATTGGCGTGTACGGTTTCGTACTGTGGCTGCCTTCGATTCTGCGTAACGGCACACAGATGGGTATGGTCGAGGCGGGTTGGCTTTCAGCAGTGCCTTATCTGGTGGCGACCATTGCGATGGTCGTGGTGTCATGGGCGTCTGACAAAAAGCAAAACCGTAAGCTGTTTGTCTGGCCGCTGCTGCTGATTGGGGCGCTGGCGTTCCTTGGCTCCTATCTGGCCGGTTCCAGCCACTTCTGGCTGTCGTATGCGCTGCTGGTGATTGCCGGTGGCGCGATGTATGCCCCTTACGGCCCGTTCTTTGCCCTGATTACTGAGATGCTGCCACGCAACGTTGCTGGCGGTGCCATGGCGCTGATTAACAGCATGGGCGCACTCGGTTCCTTCATCGGATCGTGGATTGTAGGCTATCTTAATGGCGCAACCGGCAGTCCTGCTGCCTCTTATATCTTTATGGGTGCCGCGCTGCTGGTCTCGGTGTGGCTGACGTTAATCGTCAAGCCCGCGGAGAACAAGACAGCACCGATTCATGGGGCGAAGCACGCCTGAAAGCGTAAGAAATGACTTTTCCGGGCGGCTCAGGTCGCCCGTCACACGTTCTACAGGGAGCAAATGATGAAACCTGCTGTGATTCTTTATAAGAGCCTGCCAGACGATCTGCGCGCTAAACTGGATGCCCATTTTACCGTCACCGAAGTGCATGACGTCTCCCCCGAAACCGTGCAACAGCATGCCGCGCAGTTTGCGGAAGCACAGGGTTTGCTGGGTTCTGGTGGTAAGGTAAATGGCGATCTGCTGGCAAAGATGCCCGCACTGCGCGCTTGTTCTACCGTGTCTGTGGGTTACGACAACTTTGATGTCGAAGCCTTAAATCAGCGCAATGTACTGCTGATGCACACGCCAACCGTTTTGACCGAAACCGTGGCCGATACCATGATGGCGCTGGTGCTGAGCACCGCCCGTCGCGTCACTGAGTTGGATCAATGGGTTAAAGGTGGTGAGTGGAAGAAAAGCATCGGACCAGAACATTTCGGCATCGACGTGCATCATAAAACGCTGGGGATTCTCGGCATGGGCCGTATCGGCCTGGCGCTGGCGCAGCGTGCGCACTTCGGCTTCGGCATGAATATTCTCTATAACGCACGCCGTCAGCATGAAGAGGCGGAAACCCGCTTCGGTGCGCGTGCTTGTGACCTTGAAACGCTGCTGAAAGAGAGTGATTTTGTCTGTATCAGCCTGCCATTGACTGAGCAGACACATCATATGATTGGCGCTGCACAGCTCAAGATGATGAAACCCAGCGCCATCCTGATAAATGCAGGTCGCGGCCCGGTGGTTGATGAGCAAGCGCTGACGGCGGCATTGAAGGACGGCACGATTCACGCAGCCGGTCTGGATGTGTTTGAAGTGGAGCCGGTGCCTGCCGATGCGGAGATCCTTAAGTTGCCGAACGTGGTAGCGCTGCCGCACATCGGCTCAGCCACCCATGAAACGCGTTACGGTATGGCACGTGATGCGGTGGATAACCTGATTGCTGCGCTGAGCGGCAAAGTCGAGAAAAACTGCGTTAACCCCCAGATCCAGGCCTAAGCTTGCTGCTTTAGCCATTGCGCCTGCCCGTGGCGGGCGCTATGGTGGTTGCCCATTCCCGATTACAATGTTTTAACTTCCTATGTCCTTTTCTCAGTTCGGCGACAAATTTACTCAACATTCCGGCATCTCACGTCTGATGGAAGACATGGGTGAAGGCCTGCGCACGCCCGGCACCATTATGCTTGGCGGCGGCAACCCGGCGCAGATCCCGGCCATTAATGACTACTTCAACCAGCTGCTGCTGCAGATGCATCAGGACGGAAAACTGAGCGAAGCGCTGTGCAATTACGACGGTCCGCGTGGCAAAACGCTGCTGCTGGATGCGCTGGCGAACATGCTGCGTGAAGAGCTGGGCTGGCCGATTACCGCGCAAAATATTGCACTGACCAACGGCAGCCAGAGCGCTTTCTTCTATCTGTTTAACTTGTTCGCGGGCCGTCGCGCCGACGGCAGTAAAAAACGCGTGCTGTTTCCGCTGGCACCGGAGTATCTCGGTTACGCCGATGCCGGACTGGAAGAAGATCTGTTTGTTTCCGCCAGGCCGAACATTGAGCTGCTGCCAGAGGGGCAGTTCAAATATCACGTCGATTTCGACCATCTGCCGCTGAATGAGGACATGGGCCTGATTTGTGTGTCGCGCCCGACCAACCCGACCGGCAACGTGATCACCGATGACGAGCTGATGCAGCTGGATGCGCTGGCACAACAGCATGGCGTGCCATTACTGATCGATAACGCCTACGGTGTGCCCTTCCCTGGCATTATCTTCAGCGAAGCCCGTCCGTTGTGGAACCCGAATACTATTCTGTGCATGAGCTTGTCGAAACTCGGCCTGCCGGGTGCACGTTGCGGCATTATCGTTGCCGATGAGAGCACGATCAGCGCGATTGGCAACATGAATGGGATTATTAGTTTAGCGCCAGGCAGCATCGGTCCGGCGATTGCCACAGAGATGATTGTGCGCGGCGATTTACTGCGTCTGTCGGAAGAGGTGATCAAGCCGTTTTATCAGGCCAAGGTCAGCGAGACGATTGCCATTCTGCGCCGCTATCTGCCGGAAGATCGCTGCCTGATCCACAAACCCGAAGGGGCGATTTTCCTTTGGTTGTGGTTCCGCGACCTGCCGATCAGCACCGAAGCACTCTATCAGCGCCTCAAAGCCCGTGGTGTGCTGATGGTGCCGGGTCATTTCTTCTTCCCCGGTCTGGAACAGGAATGGCCGCATACGCATCAATGTATGCGCATGAACTATGTACCGGATGCGGAGAAGATTGAACGCGCGGTGCAGATTCTGGCGGAAGAGCTGGAGAAGATTGGCAACGAGGCTTAATCCGCCGTTAACGACAGCTGGCACCACTCTGCCAGCTGTTTGATCGCCTGCTCCACTTCCGCATTCCAGCCAAAACCGGCATTCAGCCGGAAACAGTGATCGTAGCGATGATCGGTGGCGAAGATGTGGCCCGGCGCGATGCCGATGCCCGCGTTGCGCGCTTTAAGAAACAGCGCTCGCACGTTTAACGCCTGTACAGGCATTTCCACCCACAACACATAGCCGCCTTCAGGATCCGATACACGCGTGCCCGCAGGGAAATAACGCAACACCGCCTGGCGCATATGGTGGATTTGATTCTTCAGCTCACGACGCAATTTGCGCAGATGCGCATCGTAGCCGCCGCTGCGCAGCAGTTCGGCAATCGCCGCCTGTGACAGCACCGAAGTACCCATACTGGTGGTGTATTTCAATGAGGCGATTTTGCGCATGTAGTTGCTGCTGTGTACCCATCCAATACGGATACCGGGTGCCACCGTTTTCGAGAAGCCGCTGCACAGAATGGCATTCGGGCTAAAGGCGCGCATCGGGAACGGACGGCGATCGCCAAACGCCGTATCACCGAAAATATCATCCTCAATAATCACCACATCATTCTCATCGGCCTGACGCGCAATATAGGCTTTCTGCTCGTTGGGAATGCTTTTCCCGAGCGGATTATTGATGTTGTTGATGGTGAGATAGGCCTGCACCGCTTTACGCTGAAACAGCGCGGTGAGCTTGCTGACGTTAACATAACCTTCCGGCCCGGCTTCCACTTCAATCACGCGCAGATTGAGGTTGTGCAGCATCTGCAACAGCACGAAGTAGCACGGCGATTCCACTGCCACGATATCGCCGGGGCGGGTGGTGGCGCGCAAAGCCAGTGAGATAGCTTCGATGCAGCCGTTGGTAATCAGGATGTCATCAGCGCTGATATTGCAGCCATAATCCACCGCGCGGCGTGCAATCTCGGCTTTAAGCGGCGCATAGCCGGTGCCCTTCACCGTGTTTCCGAGCAGTGCCGGTTTGCTGTACCCCATCTGGCGCATCAGCAATCCAATTTTCTTGACCGGATAGAGCGAGATATCGCCATTGGCCAGATCCAGCCGCACACGACAATCGGAGCCCAGCATGGCCAGATGCAGCTCGGTTTGCTCGTCCAGCGGCGCGACTTCACGCGGCTGTTCGCTGTGAATGGCAGCGGGTAACCCCCTGGGAACCTGACGAGGCGCCACAAAAAAGCCGGACTTAGGACGCGCCACCGCGTAGTGCTCATCCTCCAGCGTGCGTAATGTTTTCAGCGCGGTGGTCATGCTGACGCTGTACTGCGTCGCCAGCGTGCGCACCGACGGTAAACGGCTATCGGGCGGCAGCGATCCGCTGTGAATGGCCTGTTTTATCTGCTCTGCAATCTGACGGTAACGACTACTCTGACTCTCCTGTTCACCCGTTCCATCCGCCATCTGTTCCACCCTATATCGTGCTGATCTGTGCGTATCCATCAGATTACATTCAAAGTACTTTAGGCTGCATCCGTTAATTCAGCCTCAGACATTCATTCCGTTGCAACTTCGTGGCCCCTTTTCCTGCCCGTTGCCGCCAGCACGGTAACGGCGATTTTATTAGCCAAAGGATGAAGTGAAAAATGAATAATCTGTCCACCATGATGAGAGAAATTGAAGGTTATCTCACGCCCGCGATTATCGATTCTGCTCAACGCTGTTCTCAACGCTTACTTGCCGCCCTGCCCGATAGCGACAATCCCGCTAACAATCGCGTGCTACTCGCCTATGGCGGCGGGAAAGACAGCAGCTACATGGTGGCGTATGTGCGCTACATTCAGGGTCTGATCTGGCAGCAGCAGGGCAGCACTTTTCAGCTACGCATCAGCACTAACCGCCACGCGGCGATGAACGACAGCGTGATGGAGAATATCGACCGTGTGTACCGCGCGTTGCAGATCCACGATGATGATTTTACCGAATGCCTGGTGACCGATGGCCTGCAAATCCGCCACTTCGAACGCCATTTGCCGATGCCCGACAGCGTGCGCCAGCAGAATCGCAACGATGTGCTGATGAATGGCCATCGCTTTCGTGCCGATGCGCGCTCCACTTTCTGTAACGCCTGCAACCTCAGCATGGTGAACTCGTTTGGCCTTGCCGCGCACTACGAGGGCGGCGTGGATGTGATCATCACCGGTGATTCGCCGCAGGAGCAAACCGCTTACCTCGCCTGGGCTCGTCATCTTTCACGCCTGTTTGATGCGCCCGTTGCCGACAAATCGCGCGGCTTTAGCGGCTTCCTGCAAACCCTGGATGGCGTGGCAGAACGCTATTTCGCCGACATTTACGGCGCCGAGCAGGTTACCCCGGCCCATCGCATCACCTGGCAGCTGGCACGCGATCCGCTGTTCTTCAACATCTATCAGGACACCGCCTATGAAGCGGGTGCGCACTGGTCGCTACTCACCGAGTTCATGCACTTCCGCTTTGATGAGCTGATGTTCAGCTTCTCTGAATCGGACTGCGGCAACCCGACGTTAATGGCACATATTCGCGGTCTGCGAGCGGAGACGCTGATGCAGCGTAGCTACGCCGAAGGCATTCGCGAATATGTGCGCTTTGCGCTCGGCCTGATGGAGAAGAAAGATTTCCCGCCGCAACTGATTGCGGAAATGGCGGCGCGTTATCAGGACGATGCGGCGATTGAACGTGCTCGCCAGCGTGCAGCGCAGTTTGCCGAACAGGCGTTTGGCCTCAACGAAACCCAGCTGGTGTGCATGATCTATTCACCGTTTATCGCGCAGGGCCAGCAGCTCAATGTCTGGCTACAACAGCTCGATCAGGCGCCTGATGAACAGGCGGTGCGGGCGCTGCTATGCGGCGATAGCGATGATTTGCTGCTGGCACAGCAGCTTGAGCAGCTCTCCGGCCTGACGATTGCACAGATGCGCCAGTGCTGGCGCAGTGCACAGGTCAATACGCTGCTGGATGGCACGCGCGGCGATGCGCTTTCACGCGTGCTGCGTTTCGATCCGCACAAAGCAGTGATTCAGGTCAACAACGGTGCCTTGCAAGACATCGTCACTGAAGTGATCTCCGGGCGATAACCCGGTAAGGCGACGCGATGAGAAAGATTTTCCTGCAGATTGGTGCCACGCGTGACGGGCAAAATCCGTACTGTGCGGTGGCAAAACGTGAGGGCTATTTTACCGTGCTGGCGGAGATGGGCGACTTTGTCGACTATCAAAGCTTAAGCATTCAGCTGCCGTTCGATCTGATTGTGCGTCTCGATCGCCCGGAAAATCCGTGGGATGTGTTACAAGCCTGTCTGCGCGCGGGCTTACTGGAACATCCTCAGGTGGTGCTGGCAGGCTTTGAAGCCTACAACGCCAGCGCCGGTCGCGTACGCGAACTGCTGGCCGGGCCGGATGCCGGACCTTGCTTTATTCCGCCGGATAAGTACGCACAGCGCATGGCCTTGCGTAAAGCCTGGCCACGCTTTCCACAGCCGGAGTTTCGCTTCTTTGCCTCACCGCTGAGCATTCGTGACGCGCGTGATGCACTGCTGTATCCCTGCGTGATCAAACCGGTGGATGGCGGCGGCGGATTAGGGATCTGGCTGGTGGAAGAGGCCAGCCAGCTCGATGCGGTGATCGGCAAGCTGGTGGAGACCATGAACTACGGCGGGCGCGGCTTTAGCGGCTTTATTGTCGAAAGCTGGCTGCCGGGCGACGAATATTCACTACAAGGTGTGGTGGATAACGGACACGCGGTGGCGCTGACCTGCTGTCAGAAGGTGATCGAGCACCACATCGATGCAGAAGGCTGTATCAGCTTTTACGAATCCGGCCATGTGGCGATGGCTGCACAACAGCTGCCTGCTGCCTTTGCCAGTTTGATGAGCTTTTGCTGTGAGACCTTTGGCTATCGCCAGGGCGCCTTCCACATCGATTTTATTATGGTGAACGGTGAACCGCACTTCCTCGAAATGGGTTTCCGCTTATCGGGCATGGGCGTGGTGAATCTGGTCGAGGAAGTCACAGGTATTAACTGGGCGGAGGTAGCGTTTCAGATTGAAGCCGGACGGGGTTTGCCGGTGCTGCACTTCCCTAAGCAAGCCCAGGCCATTGGTCGCCTGCGCCTGCGTCAGCGCCTGCAATATGACGCAGCGGAACGCTGGATCGCCCAACATCAGCGCGGTCAGTTATTGCCACCGCTCAATCTGCCCGCGCTGGCCGTTTCGCCGCGATCCTCGCTCTACGCCGACCTCACCCGTCATGCTGGTATCCTCGCCACCTTCCGTCTTGCCGCAGACAGCCGTGACGATGTGTTAGCGGTGTTCCAGCAGATTCTCGACGTTCCGTCCTTAGCCCCCCGGAGAGATCTTCTATGTGCAGAATGATTCTGGCAAGCGGCCAGTTTGATGCGGCAGCGGTACTGGACGCCGCACGCGCCATGAGCTGTGGCGAAACCGCCACGCATGACGGCCCGATCAAACAGCACCCGAATGGCTGGGGCTGTTTGTGGCTGGATCAGGGAAAGATTCGCACCCTGCATGGCACTGGCACCTTTGCTGATGCGCTGCCCGGTATTGACGTTGATGCACTGCGTCACAGCCGTTTTCTGGCGGTACATGTGCGGCACGCCACGCTGAGCAAAAATCAGGGCATTGAGTTTTCCCATCCGCTGTGGCGCACCAGCGGCGCGACGCAGTGGTACATGATGCACAACGGCTTTTTACCCACGGTCTATGCGCAACTGGGCATGGCGGAATCGCGCTTTGACTCCGCCGAATATCTTGAATATATCGTCGACCAGGTGACGCCTGCCGATTTTACCCGTGACTACCTGCGCAGCAAGATGGCGCGCGTGGCACCGGGTGGCAGTGCGGCTAATGCGATTTTTGTCACCCGGGATAAAGCCTGGGCGTGGCAGTGGCATCCCGATGACACCCCTTATCCTGACTATTTCACGTTGCATCATTATCAAAATAACAGCACCACTTTCATCTCTTCTGAACCTATTGCTGCACTGGGCACGGCGTCTGACTGGCGTCGCATGAACAACCATGAACTTCATGAATTTCCACTTGGGGAGTGATCAGCATGGCCATTTTCAATCAGATACGCGTTATCCATCCAAAAATGTTCGTCGAAAGCACCTGGCTGGATGACATCGTGACCGCGCGCGTGCCGCTGTTGGTGCTGCGCAATTTCCTGACGCCTGAAGTGCGCGAAGCGGTGGTGGACGATCTGCAACAGTGCCGCGATCAGGTGCGCGTCTCGCGCTATCCAAATGGCGCACTGACCACGCTCGGCCCCTATCTGGCTAAACACACTCGCGCACCCGAAAATTACTTCACCGAGTTGCGCGACATCCAGCCTGCACTGCCAGCATCACTGCACTGCCTGCGCGATCAGGTTTACAACTGGGTGAAGCACTCATTGCGTCTGGAGAGTCTGCACACTGCCCGCGAGCCGGAGTTGGGCGATTACGCGGGTTCGATTGTGCGCTTTCATGCCAATGGCGTCGCCAATCCACTGCATAACGACAACATCGTACGCGATGCCGCGGGCAGTGGTTTGGCCGTCACCCACATCCTGCATCAACTGAGCTGTGTGGTCTGTTTGCAGGAGTGTCACGCGGGCGGGGAACTGCGGATATTCAACAAGAAGTGGCATCCGGTGGATGAGCGCTTCAAAACGCCGGGTGAACTCGGCTATCAGACTGGCGTGATTGAGCAAAGCGAGGCGTGTGAGTTCTCCCCACGCAGCGGCGACATCTATCTGTTTAATCCTGCGTTTTATCACGAGATTGATCGCGTGGAAGGCGACACGCGCATCACCATGGGCTTTTTCTTTGGCCTGACCGACAAAAAAATGAAGCACGCCATTGCCTGGAGTTAACGCCGGGCCTTCGACGAGGAGATGAACATGAATACCTATGAAAAAATCACCGCCCTGCTGGATCAACACCACGCGGACTATCGCGTGGTGGAGCATGAGGCCATCGGTCAGACCGATGTGATCAGCGGCATTCGCGGCAACGATCTCAATCAGGCTGCCAAAGCCATGGTGCTGGAAGTGACGATGCCGGACGGTGCCGATGCGCGTTACCTGCTGGCGATAGTGCCGGGCGACTGCAAGATCAACTTCAAAAGTGCGGCACGCGCCATTGGTGGCAAGAAGTCGAGTTTTGCCGCGCCAGAGAAAGCACAGGAGCTGACGCAGTGTGTGATGGGCGCGGTGCCGCCCTTTAGTTTTGATGACCGACTGGCGCTGCGCGTCGATGCGCGCCTGCGTGATGTCGGCACGCTGTGGTTTAACGCCGGCGCGCTGGAGCGTTCCATGGCGCTGAATGTGGATGATTTTTTTCGTGTTATCGGCGATGACTGTTGTGCAGACATTGCCACTCCGATGACGGCGACTGCCTGAAACGGCCGTAGTAAGGAACGAGTATGTCAGTAAAAGATATGATGTTAGCCCTGTGCGTAGTGGTGGCGTGGGGCGTGAATTTTGTGGTGATCAAACTGGGTCTGCACGATATGCCGCCGTTTCTGCTGGCGGGATTGCGTTTTGCACTGGTGGCGTTCCCGGCGATCTTCTTTGTGAAGCGGCCGCAGATCCCTTTGCGCTGGCTGATCGTGTACGGCATGACTATCAGCTTTGGTCAGTTCGCTTTCCTGTTTCTGGCGATCAAACTCGGCATGCCTGCGGGACTGGCCTCACTGGTGTTACAGGCACAGGCGTTCTTTACGCTGCTGCTCGGCGCTTTGTTACTGGCGGAAAAACTGCGCTGGAACCACATCGCCGGGATTTTAGTGGCGACACTTGGCATGTTTATGCTGGCAACGGCGGGCATGGAGGGGCAAACCACCGCTGGGATTACGCTCACCACCATGATGCTGACGCTGGCGGCGGCGCTGTCATGGGGATTGGGCAATATCACCAACAAGATCATTCTGCGTAACCGTAAGGTGCCGGTGATGTCGCTGGTGGTGTGGAGTGCACTGGTGCCGGTGGTGCCCTTTTTCGCCTGCTCATGGTGGTTCGATGGCGAGGCAGCGATCGTCACCAGCCTGCTGAATATCTCGTTGCAGACGGTGCTGGCGCTGATTTACCTCGCGTTTATTGCCACTATTGTCGGCTACGCGATCTGGGGCAATTTGCTCGGTCGCTATGAGACCTGGCGCGTGGCGCCGCTGTCACTGCTGGTGCCCGTGGTGGGCATTCTTAGCGCTGCGCTGGTACTCGACGAAACCCTGTCAGCGCAGGAAATTCTCGGTGCGTCAGTGATTATTCTCGGCCTGCTGGTGAACGTGTTCGGCGGGATGGTGAGCCAGCGATTATGGGTGCGCACCTGATCCGCAGAAACAAAAACGCCGCATTTCTGCGGCGTTTTCTTCTCAACACAATATCCTTAATTCAGGATTTCAATGCGACGCGGTTTCGCTTCTTCAGGAACGATGCGTTCCAGATCGATGCTCAGCAGGCCCAGTTCGAGACGCGCATCGCGCACCACGATGTGATCGGCCAGCTGGAATTTGCGCTCAAAGTTACGTTCGGCGATACCCTGATAAAGGTATTTGCGCTCCGGTTGCTCTTCGGGGTGCGCGCCGCGAATAATCAGCACATTGTCGTGTGAGGTAATATCTAACTCGCTCTGGGCAAAGCCCGCAACGGCAATGGTGATGCGATAGTGGTTTTCATCCACCAGCTCAACGTTGTACGGAGGATAGCCACCATTGGCCTGGTTCTGATTGGACTCAAGCAGACTAAACAGACGGTCGAAACCAATAGCAGAACGATAAAGCGGAGTGAGATCAAAGTTACGCATAAAAAGACTCCTGAAAATCAGCAAGTTTTGGCAACCTTCCACCATGGACAGGTTGTGCGGCCCGCTGCTGCCCCTGTCGGCAACAGCAACGCGACCGTGAAGTAAAAATGGGTGCGCTTTGATCGCTTTCAAGGGCAATGCGTATTTTTTTACAGCAATTTTGACGAAATAGCATACACTCAGAAATTCTTCGCCTGCATTGCATGACATCGCCACAGAGCTTTGCTGCAGCAGGAGACACACTCCAGCCAGAAGTGATGGCTGTAGGGATGATGAAATGAAAATGATGAAAAGCTTTCCGCTCACCGGCCTGCTGGTCTGCGGCGTTTTGACTACTTCGGGTTGCTCCAGCGTCATGTCTCACACTGGCGCCAGCCAGGGTTATTATCCCGGCACTCGCGCCAGCGCAGATATGATTGCCGATGACAATACCAGCTGGGCGATAAAGCCGCTGGCGGTGATCGATCTGCCCTTCTCCGCCGTACTGGATACGATTCTGTTGCCGTGGGATTACTTCCGCACTGACAAAGATTCGGCGCATGACCGTGTGCTGCAAAGCGAAAAATTGGCTGGCACTGACGCCAGCCTGGCGACTGCCGCCGCTATGCCATCGACGTCGCACTGACGCAGAACAGCTGGCGCCAGCCCTCAATTTCCCGCATATAAGCGATCTGTTTGCCGTCCGGTGACCACGCTACCGCATCACCGGAAGGCGGCTGCTCGCTGCGTTTGGTTAAGCGCGTGCAGTGCCCGGTCGCCACATCACAGCGCATCACGCTGTTATCGCAAATAAAGGCGATCGCCTCGCCTGACGGCTGCCAGCTGAATGCCGACTGAATAGTGCTGCTGAGCCGCGTGATTTGACGCGGTGAACCACCGTTAGGCGACACACGCCACAGCTGTACAACGCCCTGCTCATCCGCCATCAGGAAGGCGATGGTGCTGCCGTCCGGCGACGCGCGCAGCCAGTGACGTGGCTGCAATGCTAACCCTTTACTGTGCGTGATGCGCCGCTGCTGCACACCGGCAGGCGGTGCAGGCAGTTTATCCGCCGTGCCCTGTAACGGTGATGCACCGGATTTGGCGTAATCACTCAGCGCCTCGGGCAAATCCACTACAAACACTTCCGGCACTTTATCGCCGTTGGCAGCACGCGTATCACCGATAAACGCCAGCGCCCAACGCTGCCAGCTGCCGTCTTCTTTCTGATACCCACGATCGCCAATCCAGCCCTCTTCATAAGCGCGGTCAATCTGATCGCTGCCCGGCTGGGGATCGCGCGTGGTTTGGCTTACCAGCACGCAGTAATGGCTGCCATCGTATTCGCGGGGATGCTGTTTCGGCGGACACACCGGATGCAGCGGTACGGCCACACCGACATTACGCAAATCCTCACCCACATCTTTTTCATGCATCACATGGTCGTTATAGGTAAAGCTCAGACGCGATCCGTCTGGACTGAACACATGGACATGCGAGCCGCCGCGCAAGGCACCGGGCGTATAAGGTGCGGTGATGTCACAGGCATCGAGATTTTCCGCATTGCCCTGCTGCACAATGACGCCGCGACGATGATGGAAATCATAATGCCAGTGTGCATCGGGATGCTCAGGGCCATGAATGCACACATAGCGCGGCGGCAGATCCGGGCTGACGGTCACCACGCCGACATGCGCACCGTCGCGTGCCTGATACAGCACCTCGACCGCACCGCTCGCGACGTTGACGCGTTCGATGGTCAGACTGGTAAAGGACGCGCCCGACGGACGAACATCAAACGCCAGCCACTGGCTGTCCGCGGTCCAGACGTTGATATTGGTGAGCTGATGATGACGCTGTGCAAAGGTGAGTTGTTTTTCTGACATGAGGCAACCTTACATCCAACTGTTGCCGAACAAAGTACGCGATTATGGGGTGAGGTGCAGCAGTCACAGCGCAATAATTTGCGAACAGTTGGCACAATTCAATACGAATCGATCACGTCAGGAATGAGTGATAGATTGCGCGATAAATCATGAACAGATCGCGCAATGAATGGCTGACAGATTGCGTGATAAATCGTGAACAGACACGCAATGAATGGCGCCGCTACGCATCGCAGGGCGTTGTAGCGGCGTCATTTATCGCGCGTTATCGATCACCCAACCCGCTTCACATCCCCGACCAGCAGGATATAGGAGAGCGCACCAACCAATGCCACGGCGGAGATATACACCAGCGCCGGGGCAAAGCCGTAATCCTGTGCCAGATAGCCCACCACCAGCGGCACCGTGATGCCACCTAATCCACCGATAAAGTTAAACATTCCACCGGTTAAACCGATCAGGCGAACCGGCGCCAGCGACGACACCAGCGACCAGGTAATAGAGGCGAAGCCGTTGCCGAAGAACGCGATGGCCATCAGCGTCATAATCCACACCGGATCGTTGGTGTAGTTGGCACCCATGATGCAGGTAGAGATCAGCAATCCACAGATAATCGGCGTTTTACGCGCAAAACCAAGGGAACGCCCGCTGCGCACCAGACGATCGGCCACGATGCCAGAAAGAATCACACCAAAGAAGGCGGCGAGGAACGGCACGGTGGTCATAAAGCCTGCTGTCAGCGCGGAGATGTGTTTTTCCTGCGTCAGATAGTTCGGGAACCAGGTCAGGAAGAACCACAGCGTAGAGGTAACAGCGAACTGCCCAAGGTACACGCCGCACAGCTTGCGATGGAACACCAGTTTCCAGTCGGCGGCGGTGAGTTTGGTGCGCGTTTTTTTCGCCGCGGGAGCATCGCCGTCCACCATCGCCCCCCCTTCACGGATATAGTCCAGTTCCGCCTGGTTGATGCCTTTGCTCTGGCTTGGGGCTTGATAGAACTTGATCCACACCAGCGACCAGATGATGCCGATGCCGCCTGTGATGATGAACACCCAGTGCCAGCTCAACAGTTCCTGAATCCAGATCAGCAACGGTGTGAGAAAAGCGAGACCGACAAACTGACCAGAGGTATAAAAGCCCACGGCAGAGGCACGCTCCTGCTCCGGGAACCAGCTGGTGACCAGACGATTGTTGGTCGGGAACGCAGGCGCTTCAAAGATGCCGGTAATGGCACGCAAGCCAATCAGCGATAATAATCCGCTGGCAAAACCCTGGAATAACGTGGCGACCGACCAGCCGAAGATGGCAATAAAATAGGTCAGGCGGGAACCGACGCGATCGAGGAACCAGCCGCCGGGAATCTGGCATAGCGTATATAACCAGGCAAAGGCAGAGAAGACATATCCCATCTCCGCTTTACTGATGCCGAACTCTTCCTGAATATGCGCAGAGGCCACCGCTAAATTAGCGCGGTCGACATAGCAAATCACCACCGTAATAAAGATCATCAGCAGCGTAATATAACGACGCCGGGTGGGTTTGGCCTGAACAGCAGAGAGATCCATGGTGTGTCTCCGTAATCATATTTGTAGTTGAGGCGCGAAGATGCCCGCCGCTACAAATGCAGGGTAAGGATAGTGAAGGTAAAACCGCACAGGCGGTAAATGTCATTTGCCGGGAAAAAGGCTGAGCGAGGCCCTATGCCTTATTTCACCGGCATATCTTTATCTAAAAGATTTTATAAATTCTTATACCCTAAATAATTCGACGTGCAGAATGATGGCATGGGAATACACTCCCAAGAGCTTACTTAAGGTGAGTAAGCACAGCCAACGCATCTGTCGCTTAAATTATGACGAGTATTACCACTCAGCGACCGTTCCGTCTGGGAAACGCCATAATGGATTACGCCAGTCTGGTGCATTCTTACTTCTTTCAATCACCAGCTCTTCGTTAATTTCCACGCCGAGACCCGGTTTATTCAGTGGATAGAAGTGACCATCATCCATTTTGAAATCATCTTTATTGATAACGTAATCCAGCAGTTCAGCACCCTGATTATAGTGAATGCCCATGCTCTGCTCCTGGAACACCGCGTTGCGTGAAACGAAATCGACATGCAGGCAGGCAGCCAGCGCGATTGGGCCGAGCGGACAGTGTGGTGCCAGCGCTACATCGTAAGACTCTGCCATCGCGGCAATTTTGTAGCACTCGGTGATACCGCCCGCATGCGACAGATCCGGTTGCAGAATCGCCAGGCCACCCGCTTCCAGCACGCGTTTGAACTCGAAGCGCGAGAACATACGTTCGCCTGCCGCAATCGGAATATGGGTTTGCGCCGCCAGACGCGGATAGTATTCCGCCTGCTCCGCCAGCACCGGCTCTTCAATGAACAGCGGACGATACGGCTCCAGCTCTTTGATCAGCACTTTCGCCATTGGCGCACTGACGCGGCCATGGAAATCGAGACCGAACTCAATCTCTTTGCCAAAGGCTTCACGAATCTGTGCCACGGTATTCACCGCTGCATCCACTTTGCGCGAGTTGTCGATAATGCCCATCTCTTCGCATCCATTCAGCTTGAAGGTGTCGAAGCCAATCTTGCGCAGTTTCTTGATGCCGTCGACCACTTCTTCCGGACGATCGCCCCCCACCCAGCTGTAAGCCTTGATGCTGTCACGCACCAGACCACCAAGCAGCTGATACACCGGCACACCCAGCGCTTTACCTTTGATATCCCACAATGCCTGATCGATACCGGCGATGGCGCTCATCAAAATCGGACCACCGCGATAGAATCCACCGCGATACATCACCTGCCACAAATCGTTGATGCGTGCCGGGTCCTGACCAATCAGATATTCCGACAACTCATGCACAGCCGCTTCGACGCTGCGCGCGCGCCCTTCAATCACCGGTTCGCCCCAGCCAACGATGCCTTCGTCGGTTTCGATTTTCAGGAACATCCAGCGCGGCGGCAGGCGATAAGTGGTCAGTTTGGTAATTTTCATCGTACAGCATCCTTATAAGCAGCAATAAATGCGCGAGCTTTCTCCACAGTGCGCGACAGCGGCTGGCCAGCGCGATAGAGATCGCTGCCCAAACCTGCGCCAATGCAGCCCGCGGCCAAAAATTCATGCAGGTTTTCTGGCGTCACGCCGCCCACCGCAAACACCGGCACTTCCGGCGGCAGCACCGCTTTCAAGGCCTTGATGTAGCCCGGACCAAACGCCGACGATGGGAAGATTTTCAGCGCCTGGGCGCCCGCTTGCAGTGCGGTGAAGGCTTCGGTGGCGGTGGCGCAACCCGCTGCAACAATCATCCCTTTCGCCACGGCCTGACGGATGACTGCCGCATCGGTATTCGGCGTCACCACCAGCTTGCTGTTAAGCGTGGCCAGTTCATCGACCTGCGCCGGATGCAACACGGTGCCCGCACCGATCAGCGCTTTATCGCCGAAAGTCTGCACCATCGCGCCGATGCTTTTGGCCCATTCCGGGGAATTCAGCGGGATCTCAATGGCATCGAAACCCGCTTCGATTAGGGCACCCACGTGCGCTTCGGCCTCGTCTGGCGTGATGCCACGCAGGATGGCGATCAATGGCAATTTAGTGTGCCAGGTCATCTGCAATACTCCTTATTCCATGCTGGAACGCGCGGTCGCCTTCCAGGGTGACTGAATCCATGCCGATAAATTGCAGCGCCTGCTGATAACGCTGCGCCAGCGCATTTCCAGCAATAATGATGATCGGTTGGCGGCGATCCACGTGTTCCGTCATCAGCGCCACTTCATGACCAATCAGCAGGCCGGATAGGAAATCGCTGATATGGCGGCGATCGCGTGCGCCCAATACATGAGAAGCACGCACTTCGAACAGCCTGGAAAGGATCGATGCGTCGTGGCTGCCGACCGCTAAGCCTTCACGGAAAGCGGCGGCATTCTCTTCCTGTTCGGGTAAACCCGCACCGATTAGCGACTGTTTCAGCAGCAGATGATGCAGTTCACCCGTCATCACCGTGCGAAAGTCCTGCACACGCTGCTGCTCCACCTGCACCCATTTGGCATGCGTGCCAGGCATCACATACTGCATAGCGGGTTGCAGCGCGAAGGCACCCAGCAACTGTGTCTCTTCACCGCGCATCACGTTGTAGTTGTCAGCACGTTCGACGCTCAATCCCGGCACGATCCACGCTTTATCTTCAACGCGGGTCAGGCGGCTGCTGAGTTGATCCAACGCCACAGGACAGGCCAGATAAGGCACCGTAAGCCAGCCTGCATTGCTACCGACCATGCCCGCCATCACCACCGGCACATCATTCACTGGCCAGCCGTCTGTCACACTGGCAAAGACCTCTGCAGGCGTGCGTCCGCCAAGACGCGTGACGCCCGCTTCTGACCGGCGCTCATCAACGCAGTTACCCTGCTGATAATGCCAGGCACGCAGATTGGTTGAACCCCAATCAATCGCGATATAGCTGGTCACATAATCTCCTTGAGTCGGGCGGTGGAGCTGGCGATCATCGCTTTTGCCGCCTGCTCCGCCGCATCACCATCCTGATGTCGGATGGCATCAAACAGCGCCTTGTGTTCGGCTAAGGTGCGCGGCATGTTGCCGGAATCCGCCATGTAGGTTTTCGCAAACACCGCTTTCTGTAACTGGCTGATCGCCACATTAAGCTGCTGCAATACCGGATTGTGCACCGAAGCCAGCACCGCTTCGTGGTAGCGGATATCCGCCTCATTGAATGCTTCCCGATCGAGATGATGGGCAACCATGTCGTTATAAGCCTGCTCAATCGCCGCTAAATCGTTGGAGGTCGCGCGTTCCGCCGACCAGCGCGCAATCTGCGGCTCCACCAGCACGCGCACTTCACTCATGGCGGCAATCAGCCTGGGATCTTGATCGTGCGCCAGTGCCCATTGCAGGACATCGCTGTCGAGGTAATTCCACTGATTGCGCGGGGTGACAAAGGCGCCACGGTAACGCTTCATCTCCATCAACCGCTTTGCCATCAGCGAGCGAAATACTTCGCGGATGATGTTTCGCGAGGTGCCAAACCGTTCACATAACTCGGCTTCGGCTGGCAACGCGGCGCCCGGCACATACTTCCCTGCTACAATTTCTTCACCCAGCGTCAGGATGATGCGCTCGGTTTTGCTTAATTGTTCTTGCGTCATGATGTTCCATTCAGTGAAAGACGGTAGCCCATCAGATTACTGCTTTCGACGCGTTAAAACTAACAGGCACCTCACGTCACGACGCAGATTGTAGTACTAACAAAACAAGTTGTACTACAATCTGGATCACATAATAGACAATTCATCGAAGCATAAATGTGCACCCGATTAAATCGAGCTGAGTGTGAGTTGGGGCATCACTTATGACGGATCAGTGTGCCCCAGGCAGAAACTTAGAAGCTCGCTCGTTGGGTGATCATTCATGGTGAAGCAATGCGCTCCGGGTGGAAACGGGACTGATCGTTCGCGGGTTCATCATTTATGAAGTATGAATAGCTGCTTCACGGAAACCGTAACGATCATTCGTCGTGTCGGCATTGATGGCGACCGATGGACATTTGCAGAATGAATTCAGAGAGGCGGACAGCAGCACGCTGCCCGCAAAAGAAAGGATTACAGCACCAGCTCTTCAATGGCATGCGCGACGCCATCTTCCATATTGGTTTTGGTCACGAACTGCGCAATGTTTTTGACTGAATCAATGGCATTACCCATCGCCACGCCGGTTCCCGCGTACTCAATCATCGCCAGGTCGTTTTCCTGATCGCCAATCGCCATCACTTCCGACTGCTGCAGGCCGAGTTTGTCCGCCAGCATTTTCACGCCGTAGCCTTTGTTGACCAGTGGATTGAGAATTTCGAGGTAGTACGGCGCACTTTTCAGGATGGTGTAGCTGTCACGGGCCCGCGCAGGCAGGCCAGCAATCGCTTTATCCAGCAAATGTGGCTTGTCGATCATCATCAGTTTCGGGAAGCGAGTGGCCGGGTCCATCTCTTCTACCGCGCGGTAGCGAACCGGAATGCCGGTCAGGCTGGCTTCATGGATGGTGTATTCGCTGATGTCTTTGTTTGGCGTGTAGAGGAAAGATTTGTCGAATGCCTGGAAATGCACGCCGAGGTCGCGCGCCAGCTGTTCCAGATAAAGATAGTCATCAAAGCTCAGCGTTTTTTCTGCCACCACATCGCCGCTATCCGCGCTGTGCACCAGAGCACCGTTGTTACTGATGCAATACTGGCCGGGCTGCTGCATATCGAGTTCCATCAGATAGCGCTCAATGCCGACCAACGGACGACCAGTCGCCAGCACAATGGAAACGCCTTTATCACGCGCACGACCAATCGCCGATTTCACCGCCGCCGTCACTTCGTGCTGCGGGTTGAGCAGCGTGCCGTCCATATCGATCGCAATCAATTTTATCGCCATAACATCCTCGGTTAAGTCAGAGTTTGTTTAATGCTAGCGCGATTCAGCTCACATTGACCAGTTAATCGGCAACGGACGGCACTTCAGGCTATTTTGCGGTCAGCGGCTTGCGGACAAACAAGCCATAGCTCAGCGCGCCCAGCATCAGCAAGCCCGCTCCCAGCAAGAACACGTTGGTAAATTTGCCGGTAGTATCCAGGATGATGCCCGTGACAATGGGTGCCATTGCTGCGCCGAGGAAGCCACCAAAGTTCTGAATCGCACCCAATGAGGCAACCTGAGATTTTGGTGCAATATCACTGGCCAGCGTCCAAAGTGCCCCTTGTGGCATCTGCGAACAGAAGTAGCCCATGGCCAGCAGGCCAATTGCCAGTGGCGTACTATCCACGAAGGGGATCGGTGCCACGAAGCAGGCGGCCAATGCTGCGCCAGTCACAATCGGAACTTTACGCGCGGTGATTGCCCGCACACCGCGACGCACTAATCGATCGGACAGCATACCGCCCACCAGCACGCCTAAAATGCCGGCGAAGAATGGAATCGAGGCGATCCAACCAGTGGCTTTGAGACTGAAACCCAGGGATTTTTCCAGATAGCCGGGCAGCCAGGTGAGATAGACCCAAATAGTGAACATGATGGAGAAGTTGCCGATCACCATAAACCAGGTGGTGCTATGGCGGAACAGTGCGCCCCAACTGGCTTGTGCCTTCTCTTCTGGTGCAGCGACACTTCGCTGCCCGGCATGCAGCAAAGCATCTTCACGCGCTTCTGGATCACGATAAAACTTCCACCACGCCAGCAGTAATGGGATCCCCATTAAGCCAATGGCGACAAACATGCCGCGCCAGCCGAATGTCAGCAACAGTACGGTCAGAATCGGAGGGGCAATCGCATTTGCGATTTGCGAACCGGTATTGATGATCGCCGTGGGTAAGCCTCGCTCGTTATCACCAAACCAGCGATGGGTGATCTTAATGCCCGAAGTGAAAAACGGCGATTCGGCGATCCCTAACATCATGCGTAAGCCATAGAAGAAGCTGTAGCTGTTCACAAACGCCGCCAGCACAGTAAACGTGGACCATAAGCCAAGCGCCCATGAAAACATTTTCTTCGGGCCAAACTTATCCACCAGCCAGCCAGCGGGTAAATTCGCCAGCGCATAAGGCCAGAGGAACGCGGAAAGTAACAAGCCCATTTCCGTTTGAGAGAAACCAAATTCAGCGGCAATGGTGGTGTTGGCAATGCTCAGGTTGGCGCGATCAAGATAGTTAACCACCGCTGCCAACAACAGAAGGAGGACGATGCCCCAGCGCAGTTTACCTATGGTTGTCGGCTGGGTAATGGTCACATCAGATAAGGTATGCGCAGAAGGTTTCATGACGCCTCCTGCGGTGTAGTAAACAGGTCGAGATGGATTTTAATCACTGCTTTGCGAATGCGCTGTACTTCGGGCGCGGCACAGCATGGGCGATGCACATCGTGCGGGAAAAACAGCGCGAATTGGCCCGGCGTTAAAGTAATCATCGATTCAGTGATGGTGTCCTGATAAAACACCACATCTCGTTCATTGCGCAGATCTTCAGTAATGACATGCTGCGGATGCGCACGCGCCACGCCGATATTCTCACGTCCTTCCAGTAAATATTGAATATCAACATAGTTAAAGTGCGACTCCGCACGGCGTGCACTCGCCGGCTCGGTTTCCATTTCCTGCACCAGACAGAACATCTGGTTGTTGGGCAGTAAATCGTATTTCCCTGCTTCCAGCTGGCTGAAATCGGTATCCGCAATCCAGCGAATAGCCTGGTCAACTATGGGATGAAAAGCGTGGCGCTCGCGCGTCCAGTCCAGTCGATCGCATACAATCATGATGTCTTCCCGTGTCGTTATCGTTAGAGGGTTCAGGTACAGCGGGAGGATAAATATCCTCCCTGAGAGGTGTTATTTGGCTACACGTGGCTGCCACAACGCACTGCCATCACGGATTTGATCGAGCAGCACGCTCAATCCCCAGAATTTTTCCAGCACGTTGTCTTTGTTCACCCGGCAGTGCTCACTGGCAAACGTGCCCAGTCGCTGGTGATAAATCTTGGCGTTTTTTGGATAGCCGAGCGTTTCAGTCACAGCGCTCAGCGACAGGAACAGCGACAGTTCATGGGCTTTTTCCGGCTGCTGTGCGCCATGGTGATAAAGCCAGTGATATAAGCCCGGATGGAAGTTGGTGAACACACCGCTGAAACCTTTGGATCCCGCTTGCATCGCCGGCCAGGCAATCGCGGCATTCGCATTGATAATGGCTAGTGGCGTGCCCTGAGACAGTTTGACGCGGCGCTCAACAGTTGGCAGATCGCAGCTCACATCTTTCAGCACCACAAAACGGCCACTATTGGCGCAGAAACTGAACTCTTCATCACTCAACAGTCGACGATATGGCGCCGGGCACTCATAAAGCCCCAATGGCATGTCTGCGGGTAACGATTCCAACAGATGATTGAGATGGGTATAGAATGCTTCGCTGCCCTGATTTTGAGGATCGAGGTGGTTGGTCACCAGCACCAAAGCATCAATCCCGGTATTGGCCATAGCCTGCAGCTCTTTAGTTTGCTCTGCCAGATCATCACTGATATGGCCTGAGGCGATAACGGGCACACGGCCTTCTACTTTCTGTACCACAAAGCGAGCCAGTTCTACTCGCTCCTCAAGGCTGAGATACTGCATCTCACTCGACTGGCACACCGCGAATAGCGCATCCACGCCCTCTTTTAAGTACCAACTAATTAGCTTTTCCAGGCCGGGATAATCAATCTGGTTACCTGGGGTAAACGGGGTCAGCATGACCGGTACAATGCCTTCAATCTTTTTCATCATCTCTCCTGCCAGCGAAAGGCCGCTGTGATTAGTTATCTGGTTTATCGTTGTTGAAGTCGGGTCAGCACCTGCTGACGATCGGGCATGTTGCTTGCCCCTTCTCGTTCAACAGCGAGCGAAGCAAAAGCTGAGGCCCAGGTCGCCGCTTGCAGCAAGCTTTGGCCCTGAGCGAGTGCCGCCGCCAACGCGCCGTTGAAGGCATCGCCCGCGCCCGTGGTATCCACGCTGAGCGCAGGAAATGCC
The DNA here is from genome assembly GCF_903970985.1 of Pantoea sp. ME81. Classification (NCBI taxonomy): domain Bacteria; kingdom Pseudomonadati; phylum Pseudomonadota; class Gammaproteobacteria; order Enterobacterales; family Erwiniaceae; genus Pantoea; species Pantoea sp. ME81. The sequence continues at coordinate 43,816 of NZ_CAJCKS010000011.1, forward strand.
GGAATATGGTGAAATTGTTGGTTATCAAACAGCAGTGCACCGCGCGATCCCATGGTGATGATCACCCTCCGCGCGCCCAGTGCGACAATGGCCTGAGCAGCCGCGCGTGCGCTGGGGACATCATGGATTTCAATGCCAGACAGACGCGAAGCTTCGGTTTCATTCGGCGTGAGTACATCAATCATCGGCAGGCAGCTCACCACGTCAGGGGAAAATGGCGCAGGGTTCATAATGACGCGCACGCCCATGGTGTGTGCGAGACGGATGGCGCTGCGGGTAGCTTCAAAGTTGTTTTCCAACTGCAGTAGCATCACATCCGCATCGGTTAATTCATGCGTGAGTTCAGCAATCTCTTCGTCGGTAATGGTTTTGTTGGCACCCGAATAGATGGCAATCATGTTCTCGCCATTTTCTTGCGAGACATAAATGATGGCGCTGCCCGTGGGTTCGGTATCGGTCTGATAGAGACGAAAGGAGTGAATGTCGGAAGCGGAGAGATGATCGAACGCAAACTGGCTGAATTGATCGGTACCGACTTTGGCCACAAAATGGACGCGCGTACCCGCACAGCTAGCGGCCATCGCCTGATTGGCGCCTTTACCGCCAGGCCCCAGCGTGCTGCCTAACGCCATCAGTGATTCGCCACTTTGCGGAAACTGCGCCACTTTCGCCACGATATCGACGTTAAAAGCACCAAGAATGCAGACTTTCCCCTGCTTACCGGATGACTTTATCTGGCCTTTACGTGACTGCAGCCGTTGTAGCAACACCTCAAAGTTGCCGCTTTCGCTGATGAGCTTTTCCTGCAAATTGCGGCGTAACGCAATCGCTCCACCATAGCAGCGCTGCACTAAGCCCTGCTGTGCCAGTGCACTGAGATCGGTACGAATGGTTTCTCGTGTCACGCCTAACTGGCTTGCCAATCCATTAACCGTGACCCGTTCGTGCTCATCCAGCCATTGCAAAATCTGGCTACGTCGTTCTTCCAAAAACATGCGTTTCCCTCCGTTTCGCTCGCAAGCGTAAGGGAGACGACTGTTTATGAAAGTGATGCGGATCTCAGCACTCGGGAAAAAACGGAAGCAAACAAAAGCGAATGCAGATGTTTTTCAAGGAAAAAGAAGATTGTCAGGCGGATAACAAAATAGGGGGAATAAAAAACCCTTCCCGATAGGGAAGGGTTGATGTGACAAATCAGATATCGATGTTAGCGGCTTTCAGCGCGTTCTCTTCGATGAAGGCGCGGCGCGGTTCAACCGCATCGCCCATCAGCGTGGTGAACAGCTGGTCAGCCGCGATGGCGTCTTTGATGGTGACACGCAGCATGCGGCGGCTGTCTGGATCCATGGTAGTTTCCCACAGCTGCTCTGGGTTCATTTCGCCCAGACCTTTATAGCGCTGGACTGACAGACCACGGCGCGACTCTTTCACCAGCCACTCAATTGCCTGCTCGAAGCTGGTCACTGGCTGACGGCGATCGCCACGTTCGATAAACGCATCTTCTTCAATCAGACCGCGCAGCTGCTCGCCCAGACCACAGATTTTACGGTATTCCGGTCCATCAATGAACTCGCTGTCCATCGGATAGTCGGTATCAACGCCGTGCGTACGCACACGCAATACCGGTTCGAACACGTTCAGTTCGCTGTTGGTGCGTACGTGCGCCATATAACTGCTGCCGTGCGCTTCGCGCTCGCTCAGGTATGCGACTAAACCTTCAATCCAGCCTTTAACTGCGGCTTCATTGCTGAGATCGCTGAGGGTTGGATGGTAGATCAGGCCACGCAGCATTGCCGTTGGGAAGCGACGTTCCATACGTTTGATCATGCGCTGGGTGCTGTTGAAATCACCCACCAGATTTTCCAGCGGCTGGCCGCCGAGCGCCGGTGCGCTGGCGTTGGTGTGCAGTGTTGCGCCATCCAGTGCGATAGCGATCTGGTACTGATCCATCGCTTCGTCATCTTTAATGTATTGTTCCTGCTTGCCTTTCTTCACTTTGTACAGTGGCGGCTGAGCAATATACACATGACCACGCTCGACAATTTCCGGCATCTGACGATAGAAGAAGGTCAACAGCAGCGTACGGATGTGCGAGCCATCGACGTCGGCATCGGTCATGATGATAATGCTGTGATAACGCAGTTTGTCCGGGTTGTATTCGTCGCGACCGATACCACAGCCGAGTGCGGTGATCAGCGTCGCCACTTCCTGAGAGGAGAGCATCTTGTCGAAACGCGCTTTCTCCACGTTGAGGATTTTACCTTTCAGCGGCAGGATCGCCTGGTTCTTACGGTTACGTCCCTGCTTGGCAGAGCCGCCCGCTGAGTCCCCTTCCACAAGGTAAATTTCAGACAGCGCAGGGTCACGTTCCTGGCAATCAGCCAGCTTGCCCGGCAGACCAGCCAAGTCCAGCGCGCCTTTACGACGGGTCATTTCACGGGCGCGGCGCGCCGCTTCACGTGCACGCGCGGCATCGATAATTTTGCCAACCACGATTTTCGCGTCTGACGGGTTTTCCAGCAGGTATTCGCTCAGCAGTTCGTTCATCTGCTGCTCAACCGCGGATTTCACCTCAGAAGAGACCAGTTTGTCTTTGGTCTGTGAGGAGAACTTTGGATCCGGCACTTTCACCGAGACCACAGCAATCAGGCCTTCACGCGCATCATCACCGGTGGCGCTGACTTTGGCTTTTTTGCTGTAGCCTTCTTTGTCCATATAAGCGTTCAGCGTACGCGTCATTGCCGCACGGAAGCCCGCAAGGTGCGTACCGCCATCGCGCTGTGGAATGTTGTTGGTGAAGCAGTAGATGTTTTCCTGGAAACCATCGTTCCACTGCAGCGCGACTTCCACACCAATACCGTCTTTCTCGTTAGAGAAATAGAACACGGTTGGGTGAATCGGGGTTTTGTTCTTGTTGAGGTACTCAACAAACGCCTTGATGCCGCCTTCGTAGTGGAAGTGGTCACTCTTGCCGTCACGCTTGTCTTCCAGACGGATTGAAACACCCGAGTTCAGGAAGGAGAGTTCACGCAGGCGTTTCGCCAAAATGTCATACTCGAACTCCACCACATTGGTGAAGGTTTCGTAGCTCGGCCAGAAACGGACGCGTGTACCGGTGGTTTCAGTATCACCAGATACCGCCAGCGGTGCCTGCGGCACACCGTGCTGATAAATCTGCTGATGCACTTTACCTTCGCGGCGAATGGTCAGTTCCAGTTTCTGCGACAGGGCGTTAACCACTGACACGCCCACGCCGTGCAGACCACCGGACACTTTATACGAGTTATCGTCGAATTTACCGCCGGCGTGCAGCACGGTCATGATCACTTCTGCCGCAGACACACCCTCTTCCGGGTGAATACCGGTCGGAATACCACGGCCATCATCCTGAACAGACACAGAATTGTCCGCATGGATGGTGACGACGATGTCACTACAGTGACCCGCGAGCGCTTCGTCGATTGCGTTATCCACGACCTCGAATACCATGTGATGCAGACCGGTGCCGTCATCGGTATCACCGATATACATACCCGGGCGTTTGCGTACCGCATCAAGCCCTTTAAGGACTTTGATACTTGAGGAGTCATAAGAATTCGACATCAACGTTTCTCGCTCATTTAATCTTCAGGTTGAACCGCTATTTTACCCTGTTCCACGCGGAACATCTTGCCCTTTTCGTCACTCATGTCGATTACATGTTCGACACCAATGGCGCTGACAAATACCTGAGCCTGCGTGGCTTTCAGGCGCTCGGCAAGCAACCGACGACGCGAATCGTCCAGCTCCGAGGCAAAGTCATCAATCAGGTACAAACAGCGACGTCCGCTGCTACGCGTCAGATATTCGCCCTGCGCTAAACGCAGTGCACACATCAGCAGCTTTAATTGACCGCGTGAGAGTAAATCTTCCACCGGCGTGCCTTCCGCACGGATACGAAAATCCGCTTTGTGCGGGCCGCTGGCGGTATAGGTGAGCGCGCGATCGCGCTCGAAATTACGTTCCAGCAGTTCGGCAAAGTCGCTCTCTTTATCCCAGCCGCGCTGAAACGAAAACGACAACTCAAACTCTGGTAAAAATTGACTGCAGGTAGCGATGATCTCTTTCGAGATCGCCGCACTGTACTCGGCTCGCCACTGGCTAATCTGTTCGGCCAGCGGCACCAGTTCCTGATCCCACGGGCGAATTTGGCTGTAACGCGAAACTTGTCTCAGCGCGGCGTTACGCTGTTTCATCAGACGCCGTAGATTATTCCAGGCATTGAAGAAACCGGGTGCGGAGTGAAAGCATCCCCAATCGATATAGGCTCTACGGTATTTGGGGCCGCCGTTAAGCAAAGTAAACCCTTCCGGCGTGATCAACTGCATCGGCAGCAATTGCGCCAGCTCCGCCACTTTATGACCGTCGCTGCCATCAATCCGCACTTTACTGTCACCGGCGCGATTTTTGGTCAGCCCCACGGCCAATTCGCGCTCACTGCCTTCAATTCGTCCGTGCAGGACAAACGCATCCTGATCGTGACGAATGACGCGTCCAGCCTGCAAACTGCGAAATGCGCGGCCATGTCCGAGGGTGTAGATAGCCTCCAGCACGCTGGTTTTGCCGCTGCCGTTAGCTCCCACGAGGAAATTAAAGCCTGGTGCCAGCGTGAGATCGGCCTGCTCGATGTTGCGGAAATCTTTAATCAGGAGGCGGGTTAAAGCCATGAACGAATCCAGCTGCGCATTAAGAAGTGGTTTTCACCTAACCCTGCCATCGAGGGCGTTAACGGCGAAGCTAGTTTGCTCACGGCCAGCGCGCAGGCCCTGGGAGCATACTGAAGTATGTGACCAGGGACGAGCACTGCCCGGGGGCAAAATAGCGAGTAAGTTAGCCCGCTATAAGATCACAAGCGCATTGGCATGACGACGTATGCCGCCGCTGGGCTGGCAACGTCTTCAATTTGCACACTCGAAACCGAATCGGTCAGCAGCAAACGCACGTTTTCGCATTTCAGCGCATTCAGCACATCTAACACGTAACTCACGTTAAAGCCGATCTCCAGTTCAGTGCCGCTATACGACACATCCAGCATCTCTTCCGCTTCTTCCTGTTCAGGGTTATTGGCGGTGATCTTGAGCTGATTTTCGGTGATATAGATACGAACACCGCGGAACTTCTCATTCGAGAGAATAGCTGCACGGGCAAACGCCTGTTTCAGCAGATCGCATCCCGCTTCCAGCGCTTTGTCCGGGTTTTTCGGCAATACGCGGCGATAATCCGGGAAACGGCCATCAACCAGCTTAGAGGTAAAGATAAAGTCACCAACGTGGGCGCGAATGTTGCTGCTGCCGATCTGTACCTGCAGCGGAGTCTCGCCGCCATCAAGCAAACGGACTAATTCAATCACACCTTTTCGTGGCACGATCACCGAATGGTTAGGCAACGCCTGGCCAATCGGCATGGAGCATACCGCCAGACGGTGTCCATCGGTGGCGACGGTGCGCAACTCTTCACCTTCGGTCTCAAACAGCATGCCATTGAGGTAGTAACGCACATCCTGATGCGCCATCGAGAACTGGGTTGCTTCAATCAGACGTTTCAGCGTGGCCTGTGGCAAAGTGAATTCCACCTCGCTCTGCCAGTCATCCAGATTAGGGAAGTCAGTGGCGGGCAGCGTCGATAAGGAAAAACGGCTGCGGCCAGAACGCACCAGCATTCTGTCACCTTCCAGCGTCAGGCTAATTTCCGCCCCCTCTGGCAAACCGCGACAGATATCGAGGAATTTACGCGCGGGCACGGTGGTCGCACCGGGCTCGTGGGGCTGCGTTAATGCAACGCGGGCCACCATCTCCATTTCCAAATCGGTGCCGGTCAGACGCAGTACGCCTTCACTCACCTGCAACAGTAAATTTCCGAGGATCGGTAAGGTCGGGCGTCCACCAAGCGGGCCGCTAACCTGTTGCAGTGGTTTCAGCAACTGCTCACGTTCTACAATAAATTTCATATGCGTCAGGAAGATAATGTTCGAATGAGGTTAGAGAAATCTTCTTTGATGTCGTGGCTCTCTTCACGCAACTGCTCAATTTTACGGCAGGCATGGAGCACGGTGGTATGATCGCGGCCACCAAACGCATCGCCAATTTCCGGCAGGCTATGGTTGGTCAACTCTTTCGCCATTGCCATTGCCATCTGACGCGGACGTGCCACCGAGCGCGAACGGCGCTTCGACAGTAAATCCGCGACTTTGATCTTGTAGTATTCGGCCACCGTTTTCTGGATGTTATCGATGGTGACCAGCTTTTCCTGCAGCGCCAGTAAATCTCGCAGCGCTTCGCGCACGAAATCGATGGTGATCGCGCGGCCGGTAAAGTTGGCATTGGCGATGACGCGGTTCAGTGCCCCTTCCAGCTCACGCACATTGGAGCGCAGACGCTTGGCAATAAAGAAGGCGACTTCTCCCGGCAGGCGAATATCGTTTTCATCCGCTTTCTTCATCAGGATCGCCACACGCGTTTCCAGCTCAGGCGGCTCGATCGCGACGGTTAATCCCCAGCCAAAGCGCGACTTCAGGCGATCTTCAACACCATTGATCTCTTTTGGATAGCGATCCGAGGTCAAAATGATCTGCTGATTGCCTTCCAGCAGGGCGTTAAAGGTATGGAAAAACTCTTCCTGCGAGCGCTCTTTATTGGCAAAGAACTGAATGTCATCGATCAACAGTGCATCGACGGAGCGGTAATAACGCTTAAATTCTTCAATGGCGTTGTTCTGCAGCGCTTTTACCATGTCCTGCACAAAACGTTCTGAGTGCATGTAAACCACTTTGGCATTCGGCTTGCGCGCAATAATGCCATTTCCCACTGCATGTAACAGGTGAGTTTTACCTAAACCGGTTCCGCCATAAAGGAAGAGCGGGTTGTAAGCCCCACCAGGATTATCCGCCACCTGACGTGCCGCCGCGCGCGCCAGCTGGTTAGATTTACCTTCAACGAAGTTATCGAAGTTATGGCGGTTATTCACATTTGAGCGGTAAGTGACATCCGCCGGGGCGGGCACTGAATCCCAGCTTGGACGTAAGATTTGCGCCGGAGCAGGACGGTTTTCAACAGGAGCAGGGGTGCTGTAAGCCGCCATGGCTGGCTGGCTGGCTGCAACCTGCGCAGCCGGGCGCGTGCCCACTTCAAAACGCAGCAAAGGCACATTCGGACCGCAGAATTCATTCAGCAGCCCATTAATACTATTGAGATATTTATCCCGAACCCAGTCGAGTACAAACCGATTTGGTGCATACAAGGTCAGCGTATTGTCGTTTAATTCAGCTTGCAGCGGACGAATCCACATGCTGAATTCGGTGGCAGGAAGCTCATCCTGCAAACGGGCAAGACACTGTTGCCAAAGCGTAAGTGACACGGCGGACTCCACTCGTACAAAATCGATAAGAATTTCAGGCGCTAATAATAGAAACTGTCTTTTTTGACACAGGCGATCAGAAAGCGCCTGCGACCGCTATCCGCGGTAGTCATCCCTGGCGATCGCAGTGAGGATCGTCAGCGGAAGGGCGGATCATAGCGCAAAGCGGCACAGAGATCTTCCCTTTCTACACAGTTTTGATCCAATTTATCCACAGGCTAGTGAAGCGCTAATGAGTTTACGCTTTCTGTGGAAAAAGCGAGCGGTGATCTTGCTGAAAGAGGCAATTTTTCTGGTCGCCTCTCGTTTCCGCGCAATAAATCTGCAAATTGATCGCAAGAAGATCCTGCGCGATCCTTGCGCTTTACCCTATAGCCCGTATAATTCCCCACCCGGCATTATTGCGTGAAGCCTTGATGCCCGGAATCAGCGGGCTGTATCTGGTTTCCAGGTGCCGCGAACTGCGAAGTAAATTGACTCTGGACTGTACAATTATTACAATCCCGCCTCTTTATTAAAGACACATTGAGGCGTAGGTCGATTTACTGGCCCGAAAACGCGTCACCCAGTGAAAATTTTCAAGTTTAGGTAGAAATCGCCATGAAACGCACTTTTCAACCGTCCGTACTGAAGCGCAACCGTTCACACGGTTTCCGTGCTCGTATGGCAACAAAAAATGGTCGTCAGGTTCTGGCACGTCGTCGTGCTAAAGGCCGTGCTCGTTTGACCGTTTCTAAGTAATAAAGCTAACCCTCGTGGTTAAGCTCGCATTTCCCAGGGAGTTACGTTTGTTAACTCCCACTCATTTCACTTTCGTCTTCCAGCAGCCACAAAGAGCCGGTACGCCGCAAATCACCATCCTCGGCCGCCTTAACTCGCTGGGGCATCCCCGCATCGGTCTTACCGTCGCCAAAAAGCATGTGAAACGCGCCCATGAACGCAACCGGATCAAGCGATTGACCCGCGAAAGCTTTCGTCTGCGCCAACATGAGCTGCCTGCGATGGATTTTGTCATCGTGGCGAAAAAGGGGATTGCTGACCTCGATAACCGTGCGTTAACGGAAGCGTTGGAGAAATTATGGCGTCGTCACTGTCGCCTGGCTCGCGGCTCCTGATCGCCCTGATACGCGTTTATCAACGCGCCATCAGCCCACTACTTGGACCTCATTGTCGGTTCCATCCCACCTGCTCGCAGTATGGGATTGAGGCATTACGTCGTTTCGGCGTCGTAAAAGGTAGTTGGTTGACGATAAAACGCGTATTAAAATGCCACCCTTTGAACCCGGGTGGTGACGATCCTGTGCCGCCAAAAACCTTTGATACCAGAGAACATTAACGATGGATTCGCAACGCAATCTCTTTCTCATCGCTTTTCTGTTCGTGTCTTTTATGATCTGGCAAGCCTGGCAGACGGACCACGCTCCGCAGCCACAGCAGACTCAGACCACGCAGAACACAAGCAGCGCAGCGGGTGATGCCGCCTCTTCCGGCGTGCCGGCTAGCGGTCAGGGCCAAACGATCACCGTTAAGACTGATGTCCTGTCACTCAGCATCAATACTCGCGGTGGCGATATTGAGCAGGCACAGCTGCTGACTTACCCGGACAAACTGGGTTCAGACGCACCGTTCCAGTTGCTGGAAACCACCCCTGCCTTCGTTTATCAGGCGCAGAGTGGCTTAACCGGTCGTAATGGTCCGGATAACCCGAACAATGGCGCTCGTCCGCTGTTCACCACCACTCAGGATCACTTCGAGATGGCCGATGGCCAGACCGAGCTGCGTGTACCACTGACCTGGACCGATGAAAAAGGTGTGGTTTATACCAAAACCTTCGTGTTCAAGCGTGGCGACTTCGCGGTTAACGTTGACTACAACATCAATAACGCCTCGCAGCAGCCGCTGGAAGTGTCGATGTTCGGTCAGTTGAAGCAGACCATTGATCTGCCGAAGCACCGCGATACCGGCAGCAATAACTTTGCCCTGCACACCTTCCGTGGCGCAGCGTACTCGACCAGCGAAGCGAAATACGAAAAATACAAATTCGATACCATCGCGGATAACGAGAACCTGAACGCCACCACCAGCAATGGTTGGGTGGCGATGCTGCAGCAGTACTTCGCTACCGCCTGGGTGCCGCGTACTCAGGGTAACAACACCCTGTACACCAGCAACCTCGGTAACGGTGTTGCGGCAATCGGTTATAAATCTTCACCGGTGACCGTGGCAGCAGGCGCACAGCAAGACCTGGGCGCGACCCTGTGGTTGGGGCCAGAAATCCAGGACAAGATGGCCGCTATCGCGCCTCACCTGGATCTGACCGTGGATTACGGTTGGTTGTGGTTCATCTCTCAGCCACTGTTTAAGCTGCTGAAGTTCCTGCACAGCTTTATCGGTAACTGGGGCTTCTCGATTATCGTTATCACCTTCATCGTTCGTGGCATCATGTACCCGCTGACTAAAGCGCAGTACACCTCCATGGCGAAGATGCGTATGCTGCAGCCGAAGATTCAGGCAATGCGTGAGCGTCTGGGCGATGACAAGCAGAAGCAGAGCCAGGAAATGATGGCGCTGTACAAGGCAGAGAAAGTGAATCCGCTGGGTGGCTGCTTGCCTCTGGTTATTCAGATGCCAATCTTCCTGGCCTTGTACTACATGCTGTCAGGTTCGATTGAGCTGCGTCATGCACCGTTCATTCTGTGGATTCATGACCTGTCCGCGCAGGATCCGTACTACATTCTGCCGGTTATCATGGGTATCACCATGTTCTTCATCCAGAAGATGTCACCGACCACCGTGACCGATCCGATGCAGCAGAAGATCATGACCTACATGCCGGTTATCTTTACCGTGTTCTTCCTGTGGTTCCCTGCGGGTCTGGTGCTGTACTACATCGTCAGTAACCTGGTGACCATCCTCCAGCAGCAGCTGATTTATCGCGGGCTGGAAAAACGTGGTCTGCACAGCCGCGACAAGAAGAAAGCGTAACGTCTGACTGCAACAGCAGCAGCGTATACTCAAGGGGCGGCATTTATGTCGCCCTGTTTTTTTTCAAAATTTGTACCCTGAATAATTCGAGCGCAGCCAACGCCGCTGCAGCTTGAAGTATGACGGGTAAGAGAGAGAATCATGAGCCACAGCGATACTATCGTTGCCCAGGCGACACCTCCCGGCCGTGGCGGCGTCGGCATTCTGCGTATTTCCGGCGCCAAAGCCGCTGACGTCGCGCAAGCCGTGCTCGGCAAATTGCCGAAACCGCGTTATGCCGACTACTTGCCATTCAGCGATGCGGATGGCAGCGTGCTGGATCAGGGGATTGCGCTGTGGTTTCCAGGCCCCCACTCTTTCACCGGCGAAGATGTGCTGGAGCTGCAGGGTCACGGCGGCCCGGTGATTCTGGATCTGCTGCTGAAACGCATCGTGGCGCTGTCGGGTGTACGCATCGCTCAGCCGGGTGAATTCTCCGAACGTGCGTTCCTCAACGACAAACTCGATCTGGCGCAGGCGGAAGCGATCGCCGACCTGATCGACGCCAGTTCAGAGCAGGCCGCGCGTTCCGCCGTGAATTCGCTGCAAGGCGCATTTTCCCTGCGCATCAATACACTCGTGGAAGCACTCACTCACCTGCGCATTTACGTGGAGGCCGCTATCGACTTCCCGGATGAGGAGATCGATTTTTTGTCTGACGGCAAAATCGGAGGTCAGCTTAATGCGGTGATCGGCGATCTTGATAACGTGCGCGCCGAAGCGCGTCAGGGCAGCCTGCTGCGCGAAGGAATGAAAGTGGTGATTGCTGGTCGTCCTAATGCCGGTAAATCCAGCTTGCTGAATGCCCTCGCCGGTCGTGAAGCCGCGATTGTCACCGATATCGCTGGCACCACGCGTGACGTGCTGCGTGAGCATATTCATATCGACGGCATGCCGCTGCACATCATCGATACTGCGGGGCTGCGTGAAGCCAGTGATGAAGTTGAGCGAATTGGAATTGAGCGCGCCTGGCAGGAAATCGAGCAAGCCGATCGCGTGCTGTTTATGGTGGATGGCACCACCACCGACGCCACCGAAGCGGCCGCAATCTGGCCTGATTTTGTCGCACGTTTACCGGCACAACTGCCGATTACTGTGGTGCGTAACAAAGCCGATATGACCGGGGAAGTGCTGGGTCTGACAGAAGTGAATGATCACTCACTGATTCGTCTCTCTGCGCGGACGGGGGAAGGCGTGGATGCACTGCGTGACCATCTGAAACAGAGCATGGGCTTCTCAGGCAATATGGAAGGTGGCTTCCTGGCACGCCGACGCCATCTGCAGGCGCTGGAGTTAGCTGCCACTCACTTACAGCAGGGTAAAGACCAGCTGCTGGGTGCATGGGCCGGTGAACTGTTGGC